>CAZTLA010000058.1:0-17110 GCA_964614365.1 uncultured Syntrophales bacterium
GCTTCGTCGATCCCAACAAGAAACGGAAGGAAGGCCCCTTCGGTGAGTGGACGGGGTACTACGCCAGTGACGTGCGCGAAGAACCGTTCCTGGATATTAAGGCGGTCTATCACCGGAACGATCCCATTATCCTGGGTTGTCCCCCGAACCGTCCCCCCGATGAAATTGCGCGCTACCGGGCGGTCATGCGCTCGGCGCTCTTGAGACAGCAGATGGAGGCGGCGGGGATTGTCGGCATTAAGTCCGTGTGGGCGCACGAGGTCGGCAGTTCAAGACTGCTCCTGGCGATCGCCATCGATCAGCGCTACGGCGGCCACGCCACCCAGGTGGGGCACGTAGCCTCGCAGTGTCACGTGGGCGCCTATCTTGGCAAATACGTCATCGTCGTGGACGACGATATTGACGTCTCCAATCTCGATGAGCTGATGTGGGCCATGGTAACCCGTTCCGATCCGGCGACATCCATTGATATTATCCACAATACCTGGTCAACGGCGCTTGATCCCCGGATCCACCCCGATGACAAGCATAAGGGAAAACTGGTCAACTCCCGTGCCATCATTGACGCAACGCGTCCCTATGACTGGCGCGATCAGTTCCCCCTGGTCAATATGCCGAGTCCCGCACGGGCAAAACGGGCCAGAGAGAAGTTCGGGTATCTGTTGAAAGGCTTCGGGAGCAAGTCTTAATAGTGCAACCGGCAGAAAAAAAAGGGAATCCCTTTATTGATCCGTCCCTCATTATTTTTGCGGTGCTGGTGATTATTACTGCAGCAATCTGTTATAGCAGGGGGAAGGGTGTTTTTGATAAGGGATTGGACGATTCTGTCGCCATGATGATGCAGATATTTCCCAAAATAGCGGGAGCCATGCTTCTGGCCGGGTTCGTCCAGGTTCTCTTGCCCCGGGAAACGGTCATGCAATTGATGGGAAAGAGGGCCGGGTTTAAGGGGCTCGTAATAGCCAGTTTCGCCGGAATGCTTACGCCGGGCGGCCCGATCGTTTCTTTCCCCCTGATTGCGGCGCTCTACTCCATGGGAGCAGCGGCCGGCACCCTGGTTGCGTACCTGATTTCCTGGGAACTCATGGGCATGCAGCGCATCCTGATCTGGGAAATACCGCTCATGGGCGTTAAATTTACCCTGCTGAGAGTGGCCATCTCGCTCTTGTTCCCGCTGTTGGCCGGAATCATCGCTCAGAAGCTCACCAATTATCTGGACGACAATAAAAGGGGGTGAACGTTCTGGATTATGCGTCCCTGGTCATATGGATCATCGCCCTAATACTGGGCTTGATGGCTTATGTACGTCATGATAAACGCTTTCGCCTGGGTCTGCAGATTGCCGGGCACCAGGCGCTTACCACCGTCCCGAAAATTGTTTTGGCTGTTCTGGTTTCCGGTTTCTTCGCACAGATTATCCCCACGGAACTGGTGGCCGAGTGGTTGGGGAAGGATGCGGGCCTCAGGGGCATCATGATCGGCTCACTGGTGGGAGGACTGACCCCCGGCGGACCGGTTATCTGTTTTCCCATTGTCTATGTTTTTTTAAAAACCGGAGCGGCAGTTCCGGCTTTGATTTCCTTTCTCACCGCCTGGTCGGTCTTTGCGATTCATCGGATGCTTGCGTATGAGATTCCCCTGATGGGCGCGGGTTTCGTAAAAATCAGGCTTATTTCCTGCTTGATCCTTCCCCCGCTGGCCGGATTGATGGCTGAGATAGCAACGAGTGGTTTGGGTATCACGATGTAGACGAATAAGACATGAGGAGGTTGCCATGAAACCGGAAGAAGAGACTGACCAGAAGTGGGACCGCTGGCAGAAGGACCGGACCTTTGTCCGGGCGGTGATAGGGAAGTATGGGGAGGTATATCAAAATCTCCTCAAACAACCACGGGTGTACAAGAGCAAGGAGATGGACTGGAAGGGTGGTCCGACTAAGTTCGGGAAAAACGTCGTCAATCCCCAACGGGCGATGGTGACCCAGGCCGTCGAGGCGCACATAGACGTGCTTGCCCCCGGCAACTACGGCCAGAAACACGGACACATGAACAGCGCCGTGTTCTACATCCTGGAAGGAGAGGGGTATGACGTGCACGATGGGGTAAAGTACCCCTGGAAGGCCGGTGACGTGTGCATCGTGGAGAACATGTGCGTCCATCAGCACTTTAACAGCAAGCCCGATAAGCCGGCGCGCTATGTTATCTTCAAGGCCAAGCCCACGTTCATCTTTTTTCACCTGGTGTTCCAGCGGACGGTTGAATATCCGCCCAAGGAAGCGAAGCCCGGGTTTGAGCATTATCATCCGGAACCGTAAGGTTGCCGCTGAAGGAGGTTTAGTATGCCATACGAGGAAAAAAATATAGCCGCCCAGGGAACCCTGCAGACGGATTACTACCGGCGGATGCTGGAGCGGTCGAAAAAGTTTCGCGAAGACTATGATAAGAAAGCCCGTTCCGTGAGCCCGGCGGAAATGCCCTGGGAAAACTCGCCGCAGGGCCGGATCAAGCATTTGGTGAACGAAGAGACGGATACGGTGGAATGCTGTCTCGACATGTACATGCAGGAGATAGCGCCGGGAAGCAGTTCGGGGAAACACCGCCACATGGCGGAAGAGCTTTTTTACGTCCTGGAGGGCAAGGGCTACGATCTGCACTGGGACGCTTCCTTCACGCTCGATGTTAAGTATCATTGGGATTGGGAGAAGGAGCCCAAGAGGTACGAGTGGGAGGAAGGGGATTTTGTGTATATCCCCCCCTATACCACCCACCAGCATTTTAACGCCGATCCGGCAACTCCGGCCCGCTTTGTGACGGCCACGAGCCGCCTGGTGAAAGCGTTGGGATTCGACTGGTGGGAGCAGGTGGAAAACGCCCCGGGTTACCCGGGGAAGTGATCGGCGATCCCGCTCAAGGGATAGCCGGCCCTCCGTCTTGCGGGAACAGGCGGCGGGAAGCTTCGCGAGTATGCTGTTTCAATCCCCTTCGGGAGAACTAAGAATGCGTTTCCCTGTTGCCCGTATATCGTTGGTTGTGCTCCTGCTTGCCCTTGCGGCGGTTTTGCCGGATCTCTTAACGGATGCCGCGAATGTATCGTTCAGGGGGATGGTCGTGTCCGAAAGGGCGGCGTCGGAGCATGGTCTTGCCGGGACGGTCAGGGGAGAAGGAACGCATCTCTTTTGTACCTCACTTGCCAAGAGAACGCTGTTTGCGGTAACATCGGGTTTCAGGAAGACCAAGGCGCATGCACGGCGGGTGTCCGCCCAGCGCCTCTTCTCCGGAATATCGAGGATTGCGGAAATCAGTCGTTTTGAATTTAACGTGGGAAGGGCATTCCTGCCGCTCACGAAAGGGCCCCATCGGGAAAAAATTCCTCAGGGGTCGCGAAGCCCTCCGGTGAAAGACACGGACTTATTATCTATGTTCCAGGTTGTTTCCGTGTGATCCGCGGATCTGAACGATTTGATGTCTGATCCTTTATCGGCATTACGAAAAAGATCGGACGGAAAAAGGGAGGTATGTCGTTATGTTGGAGGCATTGTATAACGGTTTATTGCTGACACTGAATTGGAAGGTGTTCGGGATTCTGATGCTGACCATTCCCATCGGTCTCATTCTCGGCATCCTTCCGGGCGTCGGCGGGAAGGTCGGACTGGCCATTCTGATACCCTTTTGTTTCGGGATGGAGCCTGCGGTGGCTTTTGCTTTTCTCCTGGGCATGCACGCGGTGGTTCATACCGGCAGTCCCGTTCCGGCAATTCTTTTCAATACCCCCGACGGCCCCGCCGCGGCAACCGTTATTGACGGTTATCCCATGGCGCAGAAGGGGGAGGCGGGCAGGGCCTTGGGCGCGGCGCTGATGTCCTCCGGCGTCGGCGGCGTTATCGGGGCGGTTTTCATGGCCTTGACCATCCCCGTCGTGCGCCCTATCGTCCTGGCCTTCGGCCCGCCGGAATTTTTCATGATGACGCTCGTGGGCATCACCTTTATCTCCCTCATGAGCGGGGGATCCCTGATGAAGGGGCTGATTGCCGGCGGCATCGGCATGTCAATCGCTTTTGTCGGCATGGACCCCCAGACCGGCGTCGTCCGGTTCGCCTTCGAGCAGCTCTATCTCTTTGACGGGGTGAATATCGTGAACGTGACCATCGGCGTCTTCGCCATTCCCGAGGTGATCACCATGATCAAGGAAGGCGGTTCCATCGCCCACACCCAGCCGGATCAGGTCAAGGGTTCGGGGGTCTGGCAGGGGATCAAGGACACCTTCATCCACTGGAACCTGACGCTGCGTTGCAGCGTCATCGGCAGCATGATCGGCATGGTGCCGGGATTGGGCGGCGAAGCGGCGAGCTTTATCTGCTACGGCCATGCCGTGCAGACTTCCAAGACTCCGGAGAGATTCGGCAAGGGCGCGGTAGAGGGTGTCCTGGCCCCGGAGAGCGCCAACAACTCCAAAGAAGGAGGCGGGCTGATACCCACCGTGGCCTTCGGCGTTCCCTCGTCCGGCGCCATGGCCATTCTCCTGGGGGCCTTTATGATCATCGGGGTGGTGCCGGGGCAGGAGATGCTCACCAAGCATCTCGATGTCGTTTTCAGCATGGTCTGGGTGCTGGCCTTTTCCAATGTTGTCGGGGTCATCCTGTGCCTCCTCTTTGTCATGCCGCTGGCCAAGCTCACCTTTGTCAAGGTCTCGATAATCGTGCCGTTCATTTTCGTTTTCGCGTTTATCGGCGCTTTTCTGGCCACAAACAACTTCGGGGATATTATCATCACCTGCATCCTCGGCGCCCTCGGCTTCGGTTTCAAAACGTTTAAATATCCCCGCGCGCCTTTTGTGCTGGGCGCGGTATTGGGGGATATGACGGAAAATTATCTCCATCTTTCCATGAACCTCTTCGGGCTTTCGTTCCTGTTAAGGCCCTTAACCCTGCTGCTGCTGGGGATTATTGTGGTAACGATATTCTTCCATGTGCGGCGAACGAGACGACTGGAGAGAGAAGCGGCAGGAGGTGCGGCATGAAGGCAAAGGATAAAATGGAGATTTTTTTCGACGTAGTGCTGGTAGGATTTTACGTAGCCGTGATCATAGCTTCCTATCAGTATAATGCCAAGGCGCGGCTGATGCCGCTGGTCATCGCCTTGCCCTGTATCACCATGGCTGTTATTCAGCTTGCCGCCAATCTGCGCGGAAAGAAGCAGAAGAAGGTCATTTCCCTAGAAGACGAGATGTTTCAAAAGACCATGGAAAAGATCCATGCGGAAGTGATCGAGGAAAAGAAGGAGAAAAAAACCGATCGGGAAGAGGCCGTCGCCCTGCTGAAAGCGACCGGATGGGTGTTGCTGTACTGTCTGATGGTTTACCTGTTCGGATTCTTAATCACCATTCCTGTTTATACCATCATCTTTATGCGTTACAGTAAGGACAGTTGGACGGCAACCCTGTCCACGGCCTTCGGATTATGGCTGACGATTTACCTGGTTTTCGTGGTGATTGCGAAGATTTCCCTGTACGACGCCCTGATCTTCAAACTCCTGGAGGGATAAGGGGAACGATGAGAAAGGGAAAACGAAACCACGCCTGGGAAGACGTAGTTGACGACGAAATTCGGCAGATTGCCGGAGATTATGAGACCCGTAAGGGATTTCGTGACCGTCCGGCGTTGCTGTGCATCGATAATTACAATGCCGTCTTCGGCGACCGGCCGGAGGCGGTACTCAAAGCCATGAAACGCTTTCCCAGCAGTTGCGGCCGGGCGGCCTGGGGGGCGATAAAGCCGACGAGAAGATTAATGGCGGCGGCGCGTGCAAGCGGTATTCCCATTATCCATACGACCCGCGATGACTTGAGCAAATCGGGAAGGAGCAGCCTTTCTTCCACCAAGAGGATCCGGCGTGATTCCGATCCGGCCTGGGAGCATGCGTTCTTTCCGGAACTGCTGCCGGCGAGCGACGAACTGGTAATAAGAAAGACGAGGGCCAGCGCCTTCTTCGGCACCTCTCTCATTGCGCACCTCATACAGATGGATGTCAATCAACTGATCGTCTGCGGCAACTCCACCAGCGGCTGCGTCCGGGCAAGCGTCATTGAGGGCTTCATGCATGGTTTTCCTGTGGCCGTGGTCGAAGAATGCGTGTTTGACCGTAACTGGTTAAGCCACAAGGTGAATCTTTTTGATATGAACTGCAAGTATGCCGACGTCGTTTTTCTGGAGGAGGCGCTGGCCTTTCTGAAAAAAATCCGTAGAGCATCCCGGATGTAAGCGGAAACGAGTGTGCCCCGTTTGCGATTTTCCCGGTGTTTGAAAATTTTTGGTCGGAAAATGGAATACCTATCGTAATGTAAGGAGGGTGTATGGCGGGGAAAAGAAAAGTCGCAAGTAAGCCCAAGGTAGTGCCCACCAAGCAGCGGTGGGCGTCGGACGTGATCGTGGACATGCTGCACCGATATGAGTTGCCCTATGCGTCCATGAATCCGGGCGCAAGCTATCGGGGGCTGCACGATTCAATCGTTAATTACGGCCAGGATGTTCCCTATCTGATGCTCTGTCAGCATGAGGAAATCGCCGTGGAAATGGCTCACGGCTATGCCAAGGCATCGGGGAAACCCATGGTGGCGATCCTCCATAACCTGGTAGGCATGCTGCATGCGACCATGGCGGTTTATTACGCCTATATTGACCGGGCGCCCATCTTTATCATCGGCGCAACCGGCCCCATGGATGAGACGAAGCGGCGTCCCCGCATCGACTGGACGCATACGGCCAACGTCCAGGGCGAAGCCTTCCGGCATTTCACGAAATGGGACTACCAGCCGACGGTTATAGATGGCGTGCCCGAATCATTTGCCCGCGCCTACGGGGTCATGATGACGGAACCTCAGGGGCCCATCTACATGTGCTACGACGCCTGGCTCCAGGAGGCGCCGCTCAACCATGATGTGCCGCTGCCGCCTCCGGGCGCCATGAAGGTGCCGACGCCCATGGCCGCCGATCCCGACGCGCTGGCGCAGGCGGCCGAGATGCTGGTCAAGGCAAAGCATCCCGTGATTCTTGCGGAGTTTGTAGGTCGCCAGCCGGCGGGTTACGAGGCCCTGGTAAAGCTTGCCGAGACCTTGTCCGCCCCGGTCTACGATGTGAACAGCCGCTTGAATTTCCCGGGGTGCCATCCCCTCAATCTGAGCATGACGAAAAACGTCTTCAGGAACGCGGACCTGGTCCTCTGTCTCGATACCCGGGACTGGGAGAAGCCGACGACCGAACTCATCAGTACGACCCGCACCGTGACCAGCCTGGTGCCGAAGGGATGTAAATGGATAGATATCGGCTTCGGCGATCTGGAGCTCAGCAGCTGGGCGATGGACTACCAGCGCCTCCTCCATGCTGACCTGCGTATTATGGCAGATACCACCACGGCGATTCCGGCCCTGACCAAGTTGTGTCGCGGCCTGCTGGTAAAGAACCCCCGTTTGAAACCCCTGCTGGCGAAACGGTTTGCCGCGACCAAGAAGGAACATGAAGCGGTGCGGGCGAAGTGGGCCAAGGAGGCGAAGGAAGGTTGGGATTTAAGCCCCATCACCCTGCCCAGACTCGCGAGTGAGGTATGGGAGGTCATCAAGAACGAGGATTGGGTTTTAACCGCGGGCACACTGGAAGACTGGACGCGCAAGCTCTGGAACTTCGACAAGCCCTACCGTCATCCCGGCAAGTCGCTGGGAACGTCCACCCAGATCGGTATTTCCCTTGGCGTCGCCCTGGCGAACCGGGATCAAGGACGGCTGGTGGTGGATATGCAGCCGGACGGGGACCTGATGTTTGATGCCGGTGCGCTCTGGGTGGCGGCGAAGCACAAAATTCCCATGCTCGTGGTCATGTACAACAACCGCGCCTACTTCAACGACTGGCACCATCAGATCCGGATGGCGAAACTGCGGGGGACGCCCGAGAATCGCGCCCACATCGGCATGGATTTGTGCGATCCCGATCCCGATTTTGCCGGCCTTGCCCGGTCCATGGGCTGGTATGCGGAAGGGCCTATTGACCAGGGGAAGGATGTAAAGGCGGCGCTCAAGCGGGCGATTGCGCGGGTAAAGGCCGGCCAGCCTGCGCTCGTGGATACCATAACCCAGAAACGCTGATCGTACGCGACAAAATAAGTCTCGAAGAGGCTTTACTTTCCGTTGCGGCTGTGACATATGAAGCAGCGCGTGAATGGTGCGCAAATTTTATTTAAGGGTGGAAACATGGAAATATTGAAATGTCCTTATTGCGATGCTCAACTTGAAGGGGGAGAAAAAAGGTGCGGTTCCTGCGGCAAGGAACTGGAAACCGGAGAGACGCAGACCGGAGAAAAGAAAGGCGGGAGTAAAATATTCGGCATCCTGGTCGTACTTTTGGTTTTGCTGGGCGGCGTCGCCCTGATGCTGTTCACCGGAGTGATTCCCAATCCTTTCATCGGTCGCGGTACGGCCGCCATCGTCAACGGGGAAAAGATTCCCTGGAAAGAAGTAGACCAGAAGGTGGAAATATACGCGAAGATTTATGCCCAGAGTGGGGCGGGGCGCGTTGATTTTTCCACTCCCGAAGGGAAAAAGATGCAGGAATCCATCAGGCAGCAGGTTCTGAATAGCCTGATCCAGGAAAAAGTGCTTCTGACGGAAGCAAAACGGGGGAATATCACTGTTTCCCCGAAGGATATTCAGGGCCGCATAGATTCCATCAAAACAGGGATGAAACTGTCCGACAAGGATTTCGAGACGTTCTTACAGAACCATGCCATGAATATGGATAATCTCAAAAAACGGATCGAGAATGAGCTTTTGATAAGCATGCTTGTCGAAAGGAGTGCGATGCAGAGCGGTGTGAGCCGCGAAGAGTGGTTCCGGCAACTCAATGCCAAGGCGAGTGTTAAAACGTTTCCCCGGTAAGGGAACCTTTTTCCGGCAACGCAAAAAACGCCCCCTCTCTATCGGAGAGGGGGCGTTTTTTGTGGTCGGGTGCGGCAATCATTGTTCCGGATTGTTCATCCGCCTTTACCCGAGTTTGTCGTGAGGTTCCTCCTCTTCTTTTATGTGCTCCACGCAGTATATCCAGACGTGGTACGTTTCCAGGCAGAGGATGGTCATACCAGCCGCAAAGACGGCCCAGAAGTTTTCATTCAGGGCGCCGGAGAAGTGATAAAAACCGTAAAAGGCGGCCAGATAGCCGACGTGGGTTATGCCGCCGTAGCTTCCGTATCCTCCCATCATTCGAGCCAATATGAGCAGGATTGCCGAGAAGCTGTAAACGATCAATGCCGCGTTGATCATGTTTGCAGAGGGAGGAACTCCGAGCAATTTCCGGACGTTTTCCGGAAGCGAAGGAAAAGAAGAGAAATCGCCCAGGGCGAAAATGCTGAGGACGATAAATGCCGCTACTGCCAGGAGCATTCTGTTGAACCGGGCCTGAAGATTGGCTGTGTTTTTTCCGGCGTCTCCACGCATCGGTTCATCTCTTCTTAGAGTTTATGTTCCTTGAGTTTTCTGAGTTCCTCGCAGGCGCTGTTCAGTTTTGCAGCCATGGTACGAAAGTTCAGAGCAAGTCGTTCGATATCACCACCACCTCCCCGGAAGCTTTGCCCGGTGTTCCCTGCCATGACCTCTTCCGTAAATTCGTTCAAGCGCTTGATGGGGTCGAAGACATTGCGTTTCAGCAGGGCAGCCACCCCCCCCACGGTCAGGATCAGAATCATGATGCTGAAAATGAACATTCTGTCGCGCATGACGGAAAGGTTTTTCGACAAGGGCGATGCAGCTACGCCGATATCGAGGGTGCCGAGAATTTTCTGTTCCGCCGTATGGATATGGCAAGCGGCGGTGTAGCATTCCGGTTCGTTGTAAACCGGCGCCGCGATGGCAAGCACTTCGCCTCCGCGCTCATTGACGAATCGGCGCGCCTGCTTCATATTGCCCAGGGTGGCAGAAGGAACGGGGCCTGTATGACACTCAACGCATCCCGCCGTTTTCTTGTCAACGAACCGGTTTACTTCGCCGTGGTGATTCGAGAACATGATCAAGCCTTTTTTATTGAAAATGCGGACATGTTCCACCCCTTCCTGCGTTCCGATATTATCGATGATGTTTCGCAACGTCTCGCGATCGGACTTTAACATGGCGTAGCGCGTAGATTTTATGATCGTGTTCGCCTGGTTCGTTTCGTACTTAACGGCATCGGCAATCATGTCCGCCTTCATAACCGAATAGAGGAGAATGCAGCCCACAATAACGAAACCGGTTACCGCCACCGTTACCGGCACAATAGCCCTGACACTGATGGATTTAAGCATGGGGCGCTCCTGTCGTGGTCACATTTTGTGACACTTGTCACAGTTTTCTTTTACCGTAAACGCTGTGCCGCCGTCATGGCAGGCGCCGCACGATTTCCCCTTTTCCATGTCTGCCATGGATATCCTCTTGTTTCCGGGGGAGGGGAGGTAAAATTTGTCATGACATTCGCCGCATTGATACATAGCCAGGTGAGCGTCGTGGCTGAACTTGACGTTGCCCGTATCTTTAACGGTGAACTCAATTTCTTTCACGGGGTGGCACTTTGCGCATTCGCCGACGCCGAAGGCATCTTTCCCGGTATGGCAGGCGCCGCAGGATTTCCCTTTTTCCATCTGCGCCATGGTCGTCCGTTTATTCGGTCCCGCCTCATACAGCCTGGGGTGACACTGACGGCAGTCAGTGATGGCGCTATGCTTTCCATGACGGAAAGACACCGGACCGGTTTCCCTGACCTTGATGGCTACATCGCCTATCTTATGACATTTGACGCATTCACCAATGCCGAAGGCCTTTTTCCCGTCATGACAGGCGCCGCAGGATTTCCCCTTTTCCATGTCCGCCATGGTATGCGTGACCTTTTTTTTCAAATCGAATATGGCCTTGTGACAGGACTTGCAGTTATCTTTTAATCCCTTCTGCCTGATGTGAAACTTGTGGCTGAAGATCACCTTGCCCGCTGTTTTGGTTTTGAAGTTCACATCCGGGATATCCACGGCAAATGACGCCGAAAGGATGAATAGCGCGAGAGTGCTTATGGGAAGGGCCCAACGGAATTTCATTATTTCCTCCTGTATGGATTATTGATGCGTTACTTTTTCCCAGCCCGTCCACATGGGCTTGAAGTGGGCGAAGGGAGTGTGCCCCATGGTTGCCATGTAGATGTGCACGAAGAGAAAGGCGACGAAAGAGCAGGCGATCAGGAAGTGCGCCCCCACGAGAAGTTTTATCCCGCCGATCACGATGATCCATTCGCGTAACGGCGCCACGTTCATGAGCAGGATACCGCTGATGATGCACAACGGCAGCAGTGCGAGCATGATCGCCAGATAACTGAGCTTCTGTACGGCGTTGAACTTGTCATCCGGCGTTGCCGTGTGCGGATTCGGCCTGCCGAGGAAATAACTGAAGAAGTAAAAGAGCGCCTGCCAGACCAATCCGCGCTTGATATCATCCAGGTTGGGGAAGTACACCTTGAGCAGGTTCCCACCCACGAAAATGTAGTAAAAAAGCCAGAGAACGTAGGAGATGGAAACGGTTATTCCGGCTGTGTCGTGAAGTCGTATGGCCGCTTTATAGGTTCCGAATATGTTTACATACTCCGGGAATCTGATCTGCAGGCCGGTAACGCAAAGAGTTACTATTCCTAACGCATTCAGCCAGTGCCAGATCCTGACCGGCATGGGGGTGAGATAGATTTGCTCTTCGTATTGCATGGTCAGTGCCCCTTTCTTCTCTTTATGGTGAGTATTCTGAACGTGCCGTGAACGATGGGCACCAGGAGTCCGCTTGCAACGATGATTGCTCCCAATATATTCAAGGTGGCGCTTCTCGTGGAACCCAACATGTAAAAATCCGGAGTTCCGTAAAGCATGTCGAGAATGGCGCCTTTTTCAACGGGCAGCCTTGTGTACGTGCCGTTTTTGTCAGGGAACGCGAGGTAGCTCGTTTGCATGGCTTTCGGACCGGATGCATGACAGAATGTGCAGTCCCAGCGGTTATCCAGGATTTGGTAACTGTGGGTTGCCGTTTCAGGCGTCATCATACCCCAGAGACGCAAGTCTCGGTAACGGGCGCTGCGGTTAAATATCTTCAGCTCATCGAGAGAAATGAAATTATTGCCGTCGGTATCCACCAGCGCCGCAATGTTCTTCCCCGTCGGCAGCAGCCGGACCAATTCCCCGTAGCGCGCCGGTTCGAAATCATTGTGCGGTTTTCCTTTTTCCTGCTTTTCTATATAAAGGGTGATGACGTAGTTCTTTGATCCTGTATGGCACGTGATGCAGGGCAATGCGTCGATGTGCAGCGCCGCCTGGGGCAGCCACTTGGAGTGGCCGGTCAGGGTTTTTGTATCATCGTGGCATTTGGTGCACTGGGTATTAATGTCGCGTCCCGATACCGCCAGCAAGGGCTTTGCCGCATGCGGGTTGTGACAATCGGCGCACCGGGCGTTATTGCCGTGCAGGCTGTTTGCATATTCCTCATAAACGGGGGCATGACATTCTTTGCAGTTTGCCCGTGACGGTCTGAAGCCGTCCACGGGATGCCGCTTGCTTACCTTGCTGTGACAAGAGGTGCAGCCGATAATTTCGTGAGAGGTTCCTGCGAATTTATCCGGATCTATGTAGAGGAGGCCGCCCCCTTTCGCGATGATGGCCTTATTGCTGTGGCATTGGGTGCAGCGGGAATTTTCCCCTGCCGAAGCCGATACCGTGGTTGCTGACATAAATGCCACGAGGAGAAGAACGATTAGCGCTCTGGTAGGGACTCTCAAAATGTATTCCTCCTTGTGATGGGTGAGGTTAGCCGGCTGGACCGGTTCGTGCGTGGACTATTTCCCCGGTTATAATTACTCAGTATCACCCCCTTCTCTTGCCTGTTGTCTTATCACAGAATGCAGCAATTGTGAATGCAGCAATTGTGCCACGGGTTAAATGAGCGGGCAGATAACTCATCACCTTGTGTTTGCTAATTTCAGGGGAAAAGAGCAAGAGGAGTTCTTGTCTACGGTATTACGGTATTAAGGTGTTTCTCTGCGACCGGGAGGGGGCCGGCCGCAGAGAAACGGGGGAGAGGTGAGAGTACCAGCGGCGATGCTTGTTTACTGAGGCGATCATAAGGGTTCGGGCAGCGGTCCCGTCGTCGGGATGTCCTGCCCGGCGAAAGGGGGCTTTATTCCCTGGCGACCTTTCAGTCGGCGGCATTTTTCGGGACCGATTCGGCAGTTTTTTTCTGTCCATCTTTCTTGAGTCCCTTGGCAAAACCAGTGAGCACCAAAAGGGCCGGAATAAGCTGGCCGACGATGATCAGGGCACAGAGCGCGAAAAAGATCCACACGAAGATGCTGATACGCTCTTCCTCGACCCCGGCGGTCGCATAAGCGACATTAGCCAGACCGAAACAAATCATCAGGGTGAGTGCGGTTTTGGTTAATTCCGTTTTCATGGCTTGTTCCTCTATGTAACAATACCATTCGTTATATCATTCTTAGTGCCGCCATGATCTTGCGTTCAGGAGATTTTTAAAAGCGCATTCAACGACCTCTCGAATCTCTTTCCGATCTTCCGGCTCAACGGGACGCAAGGCATGATAAAAAATTCCTTCCTTGCGGAATTTTCGGATCAAAGGGAGAGGAGTATCGTCCGAGACGAGAATAATGACCAGGTTTCGATTGCATTTTTTTAAAAGCGGAACCAAATCATCCGCTTTAACATCATCCAGTTCGCTTCCCAGCAATACCACCTCGGCTTTTCTTTTGAGAATGCCGTACAGTACATTCAGCGCCGAATTTTCAACAGTGACATCATATCCTGCCTCCGTAAAAAGATCGGCCATCTGGTTGCGGGCATCCGCATCTTTGTCTGCGATGAGAAGTTCCATCATAGCGTTATCGTTCTCCTTTCCCGAAGAACCGTGTGTCTGGATCGTTAGTCTGTTTTTCCCGCTTTGCCACTGACCAGAGCGGCTATCTTCGTAGGTTTGCAAAAAAGTTCCCTGAGCATGGATCCGAACAGCATCAATCCGGGGAGCAACTGAAAACCGATGATGAGGGCGCCGAAGCCCAGAAAAAGGATAACCAGGAACCCACTTCCTTCCCCTTCGGCACTGCCGGCAGCAAGTGCCGGGGAGCTTGCGAAAAGTGTCATTACAATATATCTGGCGATGGTTTTCACGGCGTTCCCCCTTGCTGTTTTGTTGTTTCCTTTTACTGGATAACGAAGCATAGGCCGTGCCAGAGGGCAAAGCATGCCAATATAAGGCACAATCGATGGTATTCATTAAAGTATATTCTGTCACTGGAAACAGCGCTCATGTTCTTCAAGACATCGATATGTATAGAAAGTATATACACAGCGGGCTCGAAGCGGGGAAATCATGGGGGTGCGGCATTATAATGCCTTCAAGAAAGACGATGACGCAATAAGTCCGGATACGGTATTGGGCTTTACCTTTCATCGCTTCGATATACATCGAAGTATCGATCATCACTCGTGATTAGCACGTCTTTCCTCTTGAACTTTTTACGAAGTCATCCGGAACACAACGTTGTTGTGGTTCTTTACGGACGCATCAATAGTAAAGGATTTACTGATGCGGGTGAAGGTGTATAAAAAAAAATACGTCTCAGTGGGCTTTTTGCCGAGGAATTTTACCGTGAGTGCACTCTCCCGCTGCTCGCCGGGGTGCGCGCGTGAATGTTGAATAATACTCATGCCATGCCTGATAGTGCTCGTTATGTGCCGGCGCAATAGTATCTTTGAAATTGCCGCTCTGTGTGCAGCATTGTTTTGACTTGATATATCCTCTGCTTTAATCTAAAATCCAAGAGAATTGAAATTGCTCAGATCCAGCCCGAAGGATCTGAAAGTGGTTATTGTTTCCGTCAGGGCCCGGAGGGAGTCGCAAAAACAATGGTTGCAGATGTGGGAGACATGCCCGGCATCATGGTTGTGGATGACGAGGCGGTAATTCGGGAAGGGATGCGCCGCATTCTTGAAGCGGACGGATATGTCGTGGATACTTCACCAAGCGGTTACGTGGCTATCGAGGCGATACAGGGAAAGAGCTTTGACCTCGTGATTACCGATTTGAAAATGCCCGGGATGGACGGCATGGAAGTTCTTAAGACGATAAAGGTGCTTCAGCCAGAGATCCCCGTCATTATCATAACCGGCTATTCCACTGTGGATACCGCCGTGGAAGCCATGAAAAACGGCGCTTTCGACTATATAGCGAAGCCGTTTACAGCGGAACAGATCAGCGAAAAAGTCCGGAATGCCATTGCCCAGAAAACGGTGCTCCTGGACAATATCTACCTGAAAAAAGAAATCCTTGAACACCACGGGTTCGATATGTTTGTAGGTGAGAGCCCTGAGATGCAGAAGGTTTACAACCGAATCATCCAGGTGGCGCCTACGGACAGCACGGTTCTCATCAGCGGCGAGAGCGGTACGGGGAAAGAATTGGTGGCCCGCTCCATCCATAAGAACAGCCACCGGCGGGATCACCCCTTCGTTGCCGTAGACTGCACTTCCCTGGCGGAAAACCTGCTGGAGAGCGAATTGTTTGGTCACGTGAAGGGCTCCTTTACCGGCGCCATACAGACCAAGACCGGCCTTTTCAAGGTGGCAGACGGCGGCACACTCTTTCTGGATGAAATCGCGAATATCAGTCTTGCCACCCAAGCGAAACTATTGCGGGTCCTGCAGGAGCGGGTGATTACGCCGATTGGGGATACGAAACTTGTCCCCATAGATATACGTCTGGTGGCGGCAACGAACAAGGATCTGCGCACCCAGGTTGCGGAAGCCGGTTTCCGGGAAGATCTCTTTTTCCGCTTGAACGTCATTCCCATTAAATTGCCGCCTCTCAGAGACAGGAAGGGGGATCTGCCGCTGCTTATTGGTCGTTTTCTGAAAAAATATGCGGACGAGACGGGCAAGGATATCCGGGGGGTGAATCCGGATGCCTTGGTATTGTTGGAAGGATACCCATTTCCTGGAAATGTGCGTGAGCTGGAAAATATCATTGAGAGGGCGGTTGTGCTTTGTACCGGTGATATTATTCAGAAGCAGGATCTGGAGTTGCCCCTTGCGGATGAGGCATTAAAGACGAGCGGTTTTGTCCCCCAGAACCTCGATGAATTGAAGGAAACGAAGCGTCAACTCCGCGAGCAGGCAGTGGAAAATATCGAAAAAGCGTTTGTCATGAACGCCCTGGAAAGAAACAACTGGAACGTTACCAAGGCCGCGGAGGAGACAGGAATGCTCCGGCCGAACTTCCATGCCCTCCTGAAAAAACTCGGCATCTCTGTCCGCAACCATAACGGTAACTGACTCGATGAACTTCCGTTAAGCAATCGGGGGCATCCGGAGCCGAACGAGAAAATCGGCTAAACGTTTTCTGTATGGGCGGTACTTCCCTCCGGGATGGGAAGGCTGATGGTGAACGTTGTTCCGACGCCGATATTACTTTCCACCTCTATTTCCCCGCCGTGTCTTTCAATGATCCCGTAGGAAACGGACAGCCCCAGTCCCGTTCCTTTTGCTTCTTTGGTGGTGAAAAAGGGATCGAATATTTTTCCCAGGTTTGCTTCGCTGATTCCGATTCCGGTGTCGGTTATCGCTATGCAGACACAATTTTCCCGCCTGTCGGTCTTTATAGTGATTTTCCCGCCGGCGGGCATGGCATCGGCGGCATTCAGAAGCATATTGACGAAAACCTGCTCTATCTGGTTTGGATCTACAAGGAGAGAAGGGATTTCGGTGCCGTATTCCTTGAGGATGGTTATATCCTGAAACCGGGTCTGATTCTCGAGGAGGGCCAGGGTTGCGTCCATGATGCCGTTTATGGACGACGGTTTTTTTTGCGGCACCGATTCCCGGGAGAAGTCGAGCAACCCCCTGACGATCTGGGCGCAGCGCTGCGTTTCCGAAATAATCATGTCCAGGTCGCTTTTGACGGCCGGTTCGAGCTTCTGGTTCTTCGCCGTCAGTGAGGCAAACATGAGGATTCCCGTCAGCGGGTTGTTGATTTCATGGGCAATCCCCGCCGCCAGTTTTCCCAGAGAGGCAAG
>CAZTLA010000059.1:0-16833 GCA_964614365.1 uncultured Syntrophales bacterium
TGTCCCTTCTGGAGGGCATAGGGGGTTGCCAGGAAGATGATGGAGAGAAACAGGTACGTTGATACTTCGGTGATCCAGATGCTGGGGCTCCGGAAAAAATATCGGAAGAAAACGTCGAGGAAAATCGAAAAATTGACAAAGAGGATGATGATTCCTGCGATCGTGGCACAGATCAGGTTCACTTTTTTGATTCCTGTGTAAAGAGTGAATACCGGGTCTTTTAGCATGGGAAGATTCCTTGCTGAGCGTGTGCTCAGTTCTTATGGCCTGGGAGGGAAGCGAGATAGAATCGCCTCCCTCCAAAGGCTTCTCTATCCATCTACTACTGTTTGAATTTATCCAGGATGTCGCAAAATTCATTGCCCAGGGAACCGGAAAGCTGTTTGACCTCGGGCCAGAGGGCAAACGAGTCTTTCAAATAGGCGCGGTCTTCCTCGCGGGTGGTATAATAAATTTTAGCTCCTTTGGAAGTCATAGTTGTTTTCAGAGTTTCCAGTTCTTTCTTGGAAGCCTGAACCGTCCACGACTTGACTTCTTCGAGTGCCCGCTGGAAAACAATGCGGTCCGCCTCCGTCATGGCATTCCATTTCTTCAGGTACATGGTGACGAACTCGATGTTGTTGCTGAAATTGGGCAGGGTCAGGTAAGGGGTTACTTCATAAAGCTTCAGCCCGGAGATGATATCCACGATAAGCTGATTTCCGTCAATCGTTCCTCTCTGCAGGGCAAGAAAGAGCTCGCCGGGAGGCATAAAAACAGGACTGGCGCCCCATTTCGCCGCCAGGGTGGATTGAAAGCGTCCGGATACCCGCATCTTCTGTCCCTTCCAATCCTCCGGCGCTTTCAGGAACTTCGTGCGATGGGCAAACACCGTATCGGGGTTGTACTGGAGCATGATCGGGCGAACGTCCTTCGGCTCAAACAGTTTGATCATTGCGGGTTCGATCGCCTTTTGAATTTCGAGGAATTTGTCGAAGTTGATGGCTCCATAAATTTCGAAGGGGTACAGGGCCGGGATTTTCCCGCTGACGAAGCCTCCCGGACCTGTCGATATGTCGGCGATTCCCCTGGAAACAGCGTCTACAAACTGGGGCTTTGTGATGAGCGATCCGCCGAAAAAGTACTGAAACTTTATTCTTCCCTTTGTGCCCTGCTCAACGAGGTCACCCAGCCGCCTGATGGTGACGGATTTCATGTCCTGCGGCGGATTATCGATTCCACACTTCAGAATCATGGGGTCTTTCTCGTCATAGGAAAACGCACTTCCTGAAAACAGGAACATGGCACAGACGAAACACGCCAATACCCGTGCAACTGAATTAGCTTTCATTGTCATCTTTCCTCCTTATAAATTATTTTTGTTGATTGCTGGTTCAATCTTGCAGATTGAACCATGTGAATAACTGGTTCAGGCTGCAAGCCTGAACCAGCAAGGAAGTGAAATTATTTGATGATGCCTGACGCCTTGCCTGCTTTGGTGAAGATATCCAACTGAGACTTCATCAGTTCGGAAAACTCCTTGGGCGGTTTGTAATCCGTGATAAATCCCACCTTTTCAAGTTTATTTACGTTATCGGGATCCTTAATCGCTTTGGCGAAGGCCGCAGCAAGTTTATCCTGAACCGCCTTGGGGGTTTTGGCAGGCGCAAAATATCCGATCCAGATGCCTATAGAGGCCTGGGGAAGTTTTTTCTCTTTGAAGGTCGGCGTATCGGGAGTGTCTGCGAGTTTGCTGGTCGCAATCAGCAGCCTGAGCTTTCCGGCTTTTACCTGGGGTATCGCCGCGGACGCTGCCATGATCCCCATATCTATGTGCCCGCCCATAACCGCGACGGCTACGGCGCCCGTTCCCTCTTTATAAGGTACGTGGGTGATCTTGGTGCCAAGGTTCATGTTGATGAGCTCTAAAACGAAATGAGCTGCCGTTCCCACGCCGGGGGTGCCGCAATTTAATTTCCCGGGGTTTTTCTTGGCGTAATCAAGGAGATCCTCAAAAGTCTTATAGGGGGACTGACTGTTCACAAACAGCGCGTTGGGCGATTCTCCTATGAACGCGATAGGGAGAAAATCCTGCACCGGGTCATAGGGAGGTTTATCGGGGCTGAGGATCGGGCCAATAACGTGGGTAGCGATGGTCCCACAAAGAAGGGTATATCCATCAGGCTTGCTTTGCGCCACGGCTGCTGCGCCGACCATTCCCGAACCTCCTGCCTTATAATCCACGACAATGGTCCCCTTCAGGTCTTTGGCAAGAGAGTCGCTCAGAATCCGGGAAGTAAGATCCGTGGTGCTTCCCGGTCCAAAAGGAATCAGGATTTTCATGGGTCTCAAGGGATAACTGTCCGCGGCCAATGCCCCGGGAACCCATAGGAGCAAGAGAGTCCAGAAAATAATGATCATCCGCACAATTTTTCTTTGTTCGGTCATCATAAACACCTCCTATATTGATGAATGAATAATTAATTCTCCTGACGATATTTTGCCGCCGGGCGGAGCCGGAACAGGGGAAAAAGAAACACCAGCAGGGAGACGCCCAGAAAAGTCAACGATAAAGGCCGGGAAAAAAAGACCAGTAAATTTCCGCGGGAGATAATGAGCGATTGCCGCAGGTTCTCTTCCAGCATCGGCCCCAGGACCAGGGCCAAAACCAGGGGGGCGGCATCGTACCGGAATTTTTTCATCAAATATCCCACCACGCCGAAGATGCACATGATCACTACATCACCGATGTTGTTGTTCAAAGAATAGGCGCCTATCAGGCAAAAGAGAAGGATCAGGGGATAGAGGATGACGTAGGGGACCTTCAATACTCTGACCCACAGGGAGATCAGCGGCAGGTTGAGAACGAGGAGCATGACGTTTCCTACGTACATGGAAGCAATCAATCCCCAGAAGAGGCCGGGCTGTTCTTTGATGAGAAGCGGGCCCGGTTGTACGCCATAGATCATGAGCGCCCCTAAAAACAGCGCCATGACGGGGTTGGCCGGGATGCCCAGACTCAGCATGGGGATGAAGTTCCCGCTCGCTGCGGCATTGTTGCAGGCCTCAGGCGCAGCCACTCCCTCGATCACGCCCGTACCGAATCTTTCCGGATGCCGGGAAAGTTTTTTCTCAATTCCGTAGCTGATGAAGGTGGGGATGATGGCGCCGATCCCGGGGAGGATTCCCATGAAAAACCCCAATAGCGTTCCCCTGAGCATGGGGAAAGCCGAATCTTTCCAGTCTTTCAGGTTGGGGAGAAGGCCTTTAATCTTGCGCTGGAACACATCCCGGTCCAGGGTGGATTTCACATTCAAAAGGACCTCAGAGACGCCGAAGAGGCCCATAACCACGGGAACCAGGCCCAGACCATCCCGCAAGACCAGAATGTTGTAGGCAAACCGCAGCTTAACCGTCACCGGGTCCATCCCCACCGTCCCCAGGATTATCCCTAAAGCCGCCATCATCAGGGACTTGAGCATAGACCCCTGGGAAAGATAGGTAACGATAGTCATGGACATGACCATAAGAGAGAAGTATTCCGGGGAACCGAAGCGCAGAGCAAAGGAGGCAAGCAGGGGCGCCAAAAAAAGAAGCCCGATAAGCGAAAGCGTCCCGGCAAGAAAGGAACCAAAGGCAGAAATTCCCAGGGCTGGTCCTGGCCGGCCTTTTTTCGCCATCTGATATCCATCCAGGCAGGTGATCACGGAGGATGCCTCGCCCGGAATGTTCACGAGTATGGAGGTGGTCGATCCGCCGTACATCGCTCCATAATAGACGCCTGCCAGCATGATCAGGGAGGAGGTTGGGTCGGCGCGAAAGGTGGAGGGGAGGAGCAGAGAGATGGCGGCTGCCGGACCAATACCGGGAAGAACGCCCACCAATGTCCCCATGAGGACCCCGGAAAAACAGAACAGGAGATTTGCTGGCGTTAATGCTACATGGAATCCGTAGAGAACGCCTTGAATGGCTTCCATTGTTTCCCCTAAAAACTTAAGATCCCTTGCGGCAGTTGGGCCTTTAACAAGACCTCAAAGATAAAATAGCCGAAAAAGGTTGCAAGACCCGCCGCCCCGAGGGAAAAGAACCACTTTCTCTGTTCCACTATTTTCAGGAGAAAGGATACGAAAAGAAAGGTGGAAAGGATAAAACCCAGCGTATCGAGGATGAGCAGGAAGCCGAGAAGTGAAAGGATAACGAAAACCACGCTTTTCCTGTTTTGAAATCCTTCGCCGGAGCCTCCTTCCTTCAGGAACGCGCCGATGACGAGGCCGAGGGCCATAAGCCCCAGGATAAACCCGGACCAGAAGGAGATAAAACCGGGGCCGGGACTATGCATGTCGCCTAATCCGAGGCGAAGGCTTTCTCCACAGACATAAGCGGACAGCATGATAAAAAATACGCCTGTCCAGCGATCGCTTTTCAACATCCTGTCCTCCTCCGAGAAGTCCAGAGACTATCCTATAGGTAATCTTCGAGCTTGATCGCGCCGTTGCCAATGGGCTTGATGCGCTCGAACAGGTCGCGAGCTTCAGGATTGCAGGTCGGCGGCTTGGTGGCATCGATGATAACTTTGCCTCCAACCCGGTGCCACGTGGGTTGGCCGGTGCTGCCAAACTCCTTGCCGGTCGGGTCCATGGGGATTATCCGCATACCGGGCAGAACGATTATGTCCTCGGCCGGGTCGACCCGCGTGTTTATCGCCCAGATAATTTCGGTATTGTTAAATATGTCGACGTCATCGTCCACGGCGATGGCTACCTTGGGATGCAAATACTCGCAAGAAAGAGCGCTCATCAACACGGATTTTGCCTCTCCGTAGTATCGGGGCGTCATCTGCACCGCCACGCCAAAGATGCCCGGTAAGACCATCACGTTTCTTAAGTCCACGTATCCGCCGATGTTCCTGATACGATTGTAAATCGCCCCGGCCATGGGTATCTTGTGGTAGACGCAGCCTTCGACTTCCGAACCATTCTGTACGTTCTTGAAGATAGCATCCTTGCGCATAGTGATGGCCTGAAACTCTATGACCGGGTTCTTTCCCGTGCCGGCGATGTAGTAATCCTGGAACTCCGAAAATGGACCTTCCTCCTCACGGTAGTTAGGGAGCACGTGGCCTTCCAAGACGATCTCCGCGTCGAACGGCACTTCCAAGTCCACGGTTTCGCACTTGACCAGCTTAACCGGCTCGCCGAGCAAGCCTCCTGCAAGCTCCAGCTCATCCATCTCATAGGGTCCGGTGGTCGCCGCGGCCATGTAGTAGGTTGGATAGTGACCGATAAAGATGGCGATGGGCATCGGCTCGTTGCGCGCTTCATGCTTCCGATAGTTCTGAAAGCTGTGCCGGGGGACCATCAACATACCGGTGCGCGTCTTCGATTTCACTTGCAGTCGGTGGAAGCTCATGTTCCGCACGCCGGTATCAGGGTCCTTGGTCACGCAGAGCCCCGCCGTTATGAACGGGCCGGCATCCCGTATTCCCGCCTGATGGGCAGGCAATTTCTGGAGATCGACATCGTTGCCTTTCAGAATAACTTCCTTCACCGGGCCCGTGCCGACCCTCTCGCACGGAAGCCGCAGATGCATCTTGCCGGCAAAGGTCGGAACCAGCTTATCGAGGGTCGTATCAAAGGCTATCGCAGCCTGACGAGGATTGGCCGGGGCCTGACCAAGGCAGCGCCAGCCCGGGTAGCCCCTTACCTCTTCGAAGAACAGGGCCTTGTCTCTTGTTTGATAAAGGAGCGACCCCATCTCCTCTTGCGGGTGCACCGGCTTTCGGACGCGTATCAGCTCCCCAGCCTCTTCCAACTGGCGCATCCACGTGCGCAAATCCTTCGGCATAATGATTTACTCCCTAAAGGTACTTGGTAGCGTTCTAAACGATGGAAAATCTAAATAAGCCGGAGCAGTGTTTTCCCGTTGTCGCTGAAAATGCCGCTAATCTCTTTTTGAGAAAGAGGCAGCTTCTTAATGTCCGTAACAAACCTTTCTATCTGCTTCTCATCCCGGATCTCCTGGGGATAATCAGTTCCAAAAACGATATTCTCCGGCTTGATTTCGGTAAGGGCGCATTTTACGGCATTGACATTGCCGAAAAATCCGCCTGTATCAAAGTACATCCTGTCAAGATATTCTCTGAAAGGTCTCCGGGGAAGCTTGCCGTGCCGGGGATGATCTGCGGTGCCCCAGAATGCCTTATCCTGATATGGCTCAATGCGGCCCATAAGCGCTGCTATCCCGCCCCCCAAATGAGAGATGATAAAATTCAATCCGGGAAACTCATCAAGAACACCCCCGTTGATCAGCCTTATCACGGTGAGAACCAGTTGAAACTCCCTTCCCACGCTCCTGCCCAGATCATAATCCAGATAAGCGCCCGAAGAGCTCAAGGCAGGATGAATAAAGATGAAAAGGCCCATCTCTTGTATCTTGCGGTAAAACGGCCAAAGCTCTTGCGCATCCAGCTCTGTCTTTCCTATCACCGAAGGCATGCAAACTCCTTTGAACCCGAATTCAAAAACCGCCCGTTCTAACTCTCCGAGCGATGGGCTGCCCCCCAATGGAGGGACATGGGCTAAACCCAAAAACCTGCCCGGGAAACGCCCTTCAACAGCCTTTAACGTATCGTTCACCATACGGCATCGGTTTAAATCATCGGTCAGTCCTGCTCCGGAGGAGAGAACGGCAATATCAATACCTGCCTTATCCATGCACGCAATGTGCTTCTCTAACGCAAACAGCCTGTCGTGATACGTATAAGCAGGACTACCGTCCACAAAGACCGTGCGCGGAGAACCGCCGGGCCCTAATTTGTCGCGCACCAATTCTTCAGGCGAAAAATGAATATGAAAATCGATGATCATAAACAGCTCCGGGCCCCGTATTCTGTTGATAGAAGGAATATGGCAGGCCTCCCAAAAAGTCAACGATTTTATAAATTTTATGCGTGACGCAGCATCTGATTATGCGAAGCCGTTAAAATGCATGAATCGCTTAAAGGCTACGCAAGATTTCATCAGCCGTTCCCCGCGGTACATTCGTAAGCGTTGTTGATGAGTTCGATATAGTGGGAAACGACTGCCTCGTTGCCGGCTTTGTTCAAACCGTCCATCATATGCAGATTACAGCCCGGACAACCACTGGTTACGACCTGGGGATGGGCGGCCAGGATGTTTTTGATTTTTTTTTCATTTATCTGCCGTGATAACCGGTAATGGGTAAGGCTGAACAGGCCGGCGCTCCCGCAGCACGTACCGGCGTCCGCCATTTCCACGTACTCGGCGTTGTCCATCATTTTCAATAACCGGCGCGGTTGTTCCTTGACCCCGGAGAATGCCAAATGGCAACTGTCGTGATACGTAATCCGTGTCGGCTTGGGCAGGGGGGGGAGCCGTGTAACGCCCAGTTGGTCAATTAAATACTCGCCGATCTCAAAAATCTTCCCTTTCAGCCCCTTGGCCTTGGCAAGATATTCCGGACCGACTTCCGGATGCCCGGCCCATTCCCGCAGCCCCGTACCGCAACTGCCGCAGGCATATACAATGGCATCGACGTCGACCTGCAACAAAACATCGATATTGTGCCGCACCATGCCCACCGCTTTTTCGATTTCACCGCCGGCAAAAAAGGGGACCCCGCAGCAAACCTGCGCGGAAGGAACCCAGACGGAACAACCGTTCCTGGCCAGGACATTGATCACCGAGCGCCCGACGTTGATTCCGACAAAATTAATATGGCAGCCCGTAAAAAAGGCCACCTTCTTTACCGGTTTGTCCAATTCGACCGAGTGTATCTGGCTCAGAAACGGCTTACCGCCCATCATGGGCAGCACGCGGGCCTTCTTATTCAGGCGAAAAATCGCCCCATTGCTTGCCCTCTTCTTAAAAGGAATATGTTCGAGCATACCGGCTGCCGGGGCCACTGAACTAAGCAAGTTCCTGTGTTCCGCCAGCGCACCCAGGATCACTCGTTTGCTCTTCGCAATGCCGAGTTCTTCGGCCTCTAATTGCCGGAACGCCATGATGATCTGGTCGAACTTGGCGCCGACGGGACAAACGGACATGCAATTCCGGCACAACAGGCACTGATCCAGCCTTGATACAATCTCCGTTGTCAATGGCGCCGTCCCGGATAGCACCCGACCGGCAAGGAATATCCTGCCCCGCGGCGAGGTACTCTCCCAGCCTAATTCGGCGAGCGAGGGACAAACGGCGCGGCAGAAGCCACAGCGATTGCACTTGTCGATCAGGTTCTTCACTTTTTCGTAAAGTTCTTGCCTCAGCACGTCTTATTTACCGCCGATCTGCCGGGAGGATTTTCCCGGGATTCAGGATATTGCCCGGGTCAAAGAGGTTTTTGACGCGCTTCATAACCTCGACCGCCTGCCCATGCTCCCGTCCCAATAAGAGACTGCGCACGAGCCCCGTTCCGTGTTCTCCCGTGGTTGAACCGTTTAACGTGAGTGCCAGGGCATGAATGTCATCGATAAGCGTCGCAACCTTTTTCATTTCCTCCGTATCATCCGGTTTAAGCAGCAACCCGGTGTGAATATTGCCGAAGACTGCATGTCCGAAATTTACGCAACTCACGCCCGCCCTTTCCACCAGTTGCTGGATTCCGTCCAGTGCCTCGATCAATCGGCTGGGCGGAACCACAATGTCTTCGCCGCCGGGTATCCGTTTAGCTCCAGGCCTGGAGCGGGTTACACCGCCTTCCGCTTCATCCAGCAGGAGCCACAGGCGTTGCATCTCTCCCCTGTTTTCTGCAATACGGCAGGTTCCTTTGAATCGCGCCATGATTTCTATTGCCTGGCCCAACTCCCAGGCCACACCGGGCGGGTTGCCTTCAAACTCTATAAGGAGGACCATTTCCAAAGGCGAAAGAAGGGGGGTATCAGGTAAATTTCTGGCCACTTCGGCTTCTGCGCCGGGCTGGACAAGGACAAATTCACAGGCCGAGAAGACCACCCCGGCCTCATACAATGTGCGGATGAGGGCCGGAACGTTTTTTTTATCCGCCGAGAGGAAGAGGATCCCTGCCCGTGCGGGGGGAATAGGCGCCATCTTTACCCGGATGCCTGTAATGACGCCCAGGATTCCCTCGCTGCCGACAAATAGACCTGCGCTCAGATTCAGACCAGAGACGCTTTTGATTACCCGTGCCTGTTTTCCGCCAAGGGTAACAACCTCTCCCGTCGGCAATACCACTTCCAACCCCATGACGAAGTTGCTCATGGCGCCGTATTTTAGCGACCGTTGTCCGGCGGTGTTATTCGCCACCATGCCGCCGATAGTGCAGGCAGAACTGCTGGAAGGGTCGGGGGGGAGATATAAACCGTAGGGGGCAAACGCCTTGTTCAGTTCATCGAGGGTAACACCCGGACGTACAAAGGCCTGATAATCTTCCGGAGCCACCTGTTCAATGTCTTTCCAGGCGGACAGGTCAAGGCAGATTCCTCCCGTGGGGGTCATTGTGCCGCCCGCCTGTCCGGTGCCCGCGCCACGCGGGATTACCGGTACCTTTAACTCCCGTGCGATGGCCAGAGTTTTTACCACCTCATCGACGCTTTTGGCCAGAACCGCCGCGTCCGGCTCACCGTAATGAAAGAGCGTATAAATGCCCGAATCATAGCTGTAACAGGCCAGTTCTTCTTTGGCAGTCAACACCTGTTCCCGCTTAAACTCTTCGTACAGCTTTTTTTGTAAGAGTTGGCTTGCCATAGGAGTCATCCCTTTCGAAGCCTTAATGCTGTCCACCTCTTGGAAAATAACCATTCGCAAATAAAGTGCCCTTGGAAACCTCATCGAGCGATAAACCGAAGATGTCCTGGAAATGAAAGCGTATATGCTTCTTGACCTCCTTGATTGCCACAGGCCCGGCTAACTGGTCCCTCAGGGAGGTGATGGAAACATCCTTCAGTCCGCAGGAATGAATCATTTGGAAGAAGGAGAGGTCAGGCGCTACATTTAAAGCAAAGCCATGCAGCGAAACACCCCTCTTGACGGCAACACCTACGAAACCGATCTTCCGCATGCCGATCCAGACCCCTCGGTTTAGCGCGTTTCGTTCTCCCCGAATGTCGAATTCATTCAGTGCACGTATCATCACTTCTTCGAGAGATGAGACAAACTCGCCGATTTCCATCTTCCGGTCTTTAAGCGCAAAAATAGGGTAGCCGATGAGTTGTCCGGGGCCATGATAGGTTACATCGCCGCCTCTCTCAATGGGAATACATGCAATGCCCCGTTCCTTCAGAACTGATTCCGGCACAAGGACATTGTCCTGGTTGCTTTTTTTGCCCATCGTTATTACCGGTGGATGCTCCGCAAAGAGAAAACAATCCGGCAGTTTTTCCTCCAGTCTATCGCTATGGAGAACATGCTGAAGAGACCAGCATTCACGGTAATCCATCTTTCCCACATCAACCAGGATCGCACGGCCTTTGGCGGTTATGGGGTTAGATTCATTCATTTAACGATAGACCCGTTCTGAACCGGTGATCGGTTTCCCGGGATTTTCGGTACGACCAGATGCAGGAGCTTCAATGTCGCGGCGCCGCTCTGGCGGATTCCGGCGAATTCCTTCGGGCCAAGATAAATCCCCGCCCCTTTGGCAACGTCGTAATCCTTGCTTTCAAGGGTAATCACACCGCTGCCTTCAATGAGGTAAATCAACTGGTGGGTATCAGAAAGAGGTTCTGCATCGTAGCGTTCGCCGTCCTTGAGCCAGCGCAGCATTCCCGCCACATTTTCCGCGCCGCATAGCGTGCGGTTCACAATCTCGGCCACTTCGCCGCGGGCATTTGAGAGATTGACTCGATTGCAGTTATTCGTGTTGATAAACGTTGTCATGGCTGGCCTCTCCATCAGAAGATTAACTTTGGATCCATATTTTGCCGTCTACGCGTTCCCATAACAAATCGTCGGGCGTGCCGTCCAAAATAGTTGTTTCGAAACGGTTGGGCGCCTGAAATTCAAAATAAAACAACGGCTCTTTAGCGCGTAAACGGTGTTTGTCTTCAGCGGGAAAGAAAATAAGATCGCCCGGGCCGACGTCTCTGACTTCCGTGGCGGTTTCTACCGTTCCGGCGCCTTCAAAAATAAAATAGAAGTGTTCGCAGTTTTTGTGCAGGTGATAGGGCGAGGCTGCGCCTTTACGGTAATACATGATGCCGGCCAACATGTCGTCCATATCAGTGAGTTCCTTGCTGACAAAGAATACGCGTTCCCGTCCGGGCGCCACCGACAGCAACCGGGGAAGTTCGTCTTGATTGAAAATATACGCCATGGTTTATCCTCCCGTAATGCTTTATTGATACGATGCCTTCCCGGCTGCCGCTGACCGATACAGTTCATCAGCCCTGTACGAGCTTCTCACCAGCGGAGCAATCGCCGCAGCCTTGAATCCGCGTTTCAGCGCTTCATCTTCATATGCAGCAAATTCCTCCGGTGTTACGTAACGAACGACCGGATAGTGCCGCCGGGAAGGCGCGAGGTATTGTCCTATGGTGAGAAGCTGACATCCGCATTCACGCAAGTCATCCATCGTCTGCACTATCTCTTTTTTGCTTTCTCCCAGTCCAACCATAATGCCGGATTTTGTGACCATCGATGAAGTATGATCCGACGCATGGGATAATAACGATAAGGATCTTTGATAATCTGCCTGCGGGCGTACCTCCCGGTAAAGCCTTGGCGCCGTCTCGATGTTATGGTTCAACACCGCAGGGGTGGCATCCAGAATCATATCCAGCGCGCCCCGGTTGCCGCCAAGATCCGAAATCAGCAATTCAATCTGAATTTCAGGCGACATATCCCTGAGGGCTTCAACCGTTCGGACTATATGCAATGCGCCGCCGTCGGGAAGATCGTCCCGTGTAACCATGGTGAGCACACAGTACTTTAACCCCATCTCTGCAACAGCCGCTGCAATACGATGGGGTTCCTCGGGATCCACGGCAGCGGCGGCCTTTTTTTCAACTGCGCAGAATGTGCAGCGTCTGGTGCAGGAGGGCCCCAAAAGCATAAACGTTGCGGTCCCGTTCCCGAAACAGGTCATCTGATTTGGACAATGCGCTTCCACGCACACGGTGCAGAGAGAGCGTTCCCGTATATCTTGAAAAATTTTGGAATCGCCGGCCAGTCCGGGTATTTTGGTTCTCAGCCACTCAGGCTTTGGTGAAAGATTTGACATCATCACTCTGTTTTGACATTTAGTAAGCCGTTCAATTGTTTATTGAGGGGTTTTCCACTCACGTCCCATCCCCTTGCTTCATAATATTCGCTGAGTAACTGCGCCATTTGCTTCTCGGTAATAATTTTACCGGTTTCCGGCAACTTTTCGTTATAAAAGCGGGGGGGCAAATGATCTTCTTTTGCCGTCAGGCCTTCCCGCAAATTGAATGTCCTGGTCATGTCCGAGATATTCTTTGCTATAGCCCTCATACCCTCTTTGTCCAGAATCAGTCCTGTCGTACCTTTTATTATTTCCGCGAGCTCATTCCACTGATATAAATCACGGTAGAATCGGCAGAGAATAAGGGTATCAAAAATGGTAAGCCGGTCTTCCCACTCCGTAAGCTCCCTGGCTTTGCCTTCAATCTGGTCGGGGTCTATTATGCCTGAAAGTTCCGCCTTGTAGAAGGTCGTGCGCAGGTGACAGGCCCCGCGCTCCGATGACCCGTAGGCGAGCCCCATGCCTTTCAGCACGCGCGGATCAAACCCTGCGGGCTCAAGCCCTTTGACATGTATCGCCTGACCCGCCATGTTCCAGATCTTAGCGGCGCTTTTTATGCCACGGGCAAGGATATCTCCAATTGATCTGCGATAGGCGATGTCGTGCAAGAGCGAGACGATCTTATCCACCTGGCCGTAATCGATATCATAATCGATCCGTCCCAGGCGAACCGCCTCTATGGTAAACGCCGCGAGATTGCCTGCTGTTATCGTGTCAAGCCCCAACCGGTCGCAAACATCATTCAGATAGGCGATTTCTTCGATATCCTCAATTTCACATAATCCGCCGAATGCATAGATCGTTTCGTATTCAGGCCCGTCTATCTTGAGTCCCCGATGGCGGCCGTTTTTTACGGTTGCGAGCCGGCCGCAGGCCATAAAACATTTTGAACATGCGTGCGGGGTGACATCTAATTTGGTATGAAGCGCCGTTGCATTGATTTTTTCGAAATGATCAGCCCTGCCTTTTTGCCAGTAGCGTGTGGGAAAGCACCCGACGGAATTCGTGACATTCACCATCATCGAGGTCCCCATGCTTTTATAGGCAAAAACAGCAGCGTCGTTCTTGGTCCGAAGCGCGAGTTCTTTTGCTTTTTCCCTGACCAGTTCGGGATCGGCAAGCTGCTTTTCCTTCGTTCCCCAAAAGGCAATGGCTTTTATGTTCTTGGACCCCATTACCGCGCCGACGCCGGTCCTGCCTGCGCTGCGCCAGTAGTTATTTTCTATCACGGCAAAGGAGACCCGTTTTTCACCGGCCGGTCCGATGCAGATGACGCCGCAGTTTTTTGCATCCGGTCTATTGGTCTTAATCCATGCCTTAACGCGATCTTCGGTTTCATACGTTTCCCGACCCCACATATCCTCTGCAGGGTGAAAGACCGCTTCCTTATCATTGATCTCAATCCAGACAGGGGTTTCCGATGCACCGCGCATCATGATAGCGTCAAACCCTGTTTTATTTATGTGTTCCGCGGCGGTGCCTCCGGAATAAGACTGGGAGTAATAGCCTGTTTGCGGGGATTTCGTAAAAATACCGTGGCGGCAGGAGCCCCAGATGCTGCTTCCGCTGCCGGGGCCGATTGCAATAATAAGATGATTGTCGGGGCTTAAGGGATCGACACGCGGCGGATTGTGCCTGAGCAGCAGGTGAGTGGCAAGTCCTTTGCCTCCCAGCGTAGAACCCAGAATTTCATCCGAAACCGGATGGATGTCGTGGGTTCTCTTACCGGCATCGATTGCCAGCATGCTGTTATAAAAGCCATCCATTTACTATATACCGCACAGGGTTTAGTATACTTCACAGCCGGGCAGACCGCAGGAAATCAAATGGTCGCTGGGGAAATTTGTGATAATCTCACAGCCGTTTTTTGTAACGACAATTTCTTCCTCGATCCGGGCTGCGCCGGAATTATCCCGGGCGCCGCACCATGTTTCAACCGCAAACACCATATTTTCTTTTATCTCCGTCGGATGATCCAGGGAAAAGCGCCGGGAGATGATGGGACGCTCCCACAGCCCCAGTCCTAAACCATGACCGTACTGCAGAAGATACGCCTCATGCTCGTCGCGGTACCCGAATTCCTCGGCTTTAGGCCAGACACTGCATACATCCGCGGTGGTCACGCCGGGTTTGATGATATCTATGGCATCGGATAACCACTTGGATGCAGTTTCATAAGCCTCGATTTGGTGCTTATTGGGTTTTCCGCAGATAAACGTTCTGTAGTAACAGGTTTGATACCCCATAAATGCATGCATCAGGTCGAGGTATACGATTTCACCGGGTTGTATAATCCTGTCCGAAAATGTGTGGGAATGGGGTTTTCCACGTCCTCCCGACACCGCGTTGACGCATTGAACCCGCTCTGAGCCAAACTTATAGAGATGATAGTTGGCAATAGCGACCAGCTCATTCTCCCGAACCCCGGGCCGGATGGCCCTGGCAATATCCACATAAACGGCATCCACCATGGCCGCCGCTTTTTTCATAAGCTCGATTTCGTCGGCGGTCTTGATCTCCCTGGCGTCAAGCATGGCCTGCTGGCCGTCGACAATCTCTAATCCTGTTTTTTCCAGGGCGCGCAGCATGGAGATTTCCATGGTGTCGACGCCCAGCGGTTTATTTTCCAGGCCGTATTCGGACAGGACTCTTTTTATCTGCCGGGCAAAGTCATCCTGCACCTTGAGCGCAGGCGGAATCGCACCCAGCATATTACTGATGGGAGCTTCCATGCGGTCCTCAATCCAGGGACTGCTTATCCGTTTGGCAGGCGGGGCGGGGTCAAACAGGTAGGGCTTGCCTTCGGCCGGACAGATGGCGTATCGATTCATCTTGTCCCTGCACCACTCGCCGATATGGGTGCCTGTTATGTACCGGATATTGTCCATCTCAAAGCTGAGGGCAGCGCCGAGGCCCTTGGCCTTGATTGCTGCCTGCGCTTTTTCAAAGCGCTCCCCTCTGAGACGATCATAATTTACCCCGGCTTCCCAGTCGGTAGTCGTGGTTCCGGTCTTCGCTGTTGCGTGTGGTCTCTTGTATTGCATGAGCGTATCTCCTTATCCATGAGTATGTCTGGGAGTATGTCCGGCTACCCTTTTTTTATTGCATGCAACGGCATGCCGGCCCAGTCCATCGCCGCCTCCATCAGTGTTTCACTCAATGTGGGATGCGGTTTGATGGCCTCATACAAATCTTCAACAGTCCCTTCCATCTTCATCACCGTCGCCGCTTCAGCGATTAAATCGGTCGCATGTTCACCGATGATATGGACTCCCCGTATTTCCCCTGTTTCCGCGTCGCCGATAATTTTTACCAATCCGTTTTGATTTCCCATTGCCTGGGCTGCTCCGCTGCCGGCATGCGAAAATCTTCCCACTTTTATCGATGATCCGGCAGACCGGGCTTCCTCTTCGTTTAATCCTACCGCTCCAATCTCTTCTATCCCCCAGATGCAGCGGGAAATCTGCTCCGGAATGATTTCTTTCTTCTGTCCGGTGATATTGAAGACCGCCGCTTCCGCTTCCGCCGATGCCTTGTGCGCCAGCATCATTCCACCCGTGATATCCCCTATGGCAAAAACCCCGGGCAGGTTTGTGGCGCATTGTCTATTCACCTCTACAAACGGACCATCCAGGGCCAGACCCAATTTTGCCGGATCTATTCCTTCAAGAACCGGAGTTCTGCCTGTGGCCACAAGAACCCGCCGGGTTTGATTGTGAATAACGGTATTTCCCCGGTCTTCAAAGAGGACCGTTACGCCATTCTTTTTAGATTTGATTTCCTTAACCCTGGCGTTTAGATGTACTTCTGCGCCTCTTCGCAAGAGCAGCTTGAGCATGATCCGGCGAATTTCTTTGTCCTCCGTAATCAAAATATCAGGCAGCATTTCAATAAGTGTTACTTTTGAGCCAAGATTTAAATAAATAGTGGCCATCTCTATCCCGATCACCCCTCCTCCGATAATGACAATCTCCTTTGGAATATTTTCTGTGTCCAATGCCTGGTCCGTGGTTTGTACAAAAGCGCCGTCCACATCAATGAATGAAGGAACTGCCGGGCGCGAGCCCATAGCCAGAATGACATTCCGGGCTTCAAGGGTTTGAGCGGGTCCATTGCTTTTTGTGATATGTATCCGGTTTGACGCCAGAAGCTCTCCGCACCCCTGGATAAGTTCAATGCCGTTACTTTTTATAATTTTCTCCAGACCGGTTACCATGGTTGCGACAACTTTTCGTTTTCGCGCCAATAGTTTTGCCGGATCAACAAACAAACCTTCATTGCCTCCCAGGATGGAAGAATTTATCGCGGCCCTGAAAAGCTTTGAATCATAAATCAGACTTTTCGTGGGAATGCATCCCCTGTTCAAGCAGGTTCCGCCCAGGGTATCCTTTTCCACCAGAAGAACCGTTAATCCCTTTTGGGCGCCGCGGATTGCGGCAACATATCCCCCCGGTCCTCCGCCTATTACCGCCAAATCGTACATCGTTTACCTCGGAAAAAAATATTGATGCAGAAAAGTGAACAATGGTTTTTCCAGCTTCTTTTTTAAATTTTGCAGGAAGTCAGCCGCCACTGCGCCGTCAATGACGCGGTGGTCTACGGCAAGACCAAATGTCG
>CAZTLA010000060.1:0-16739 GCA_964614365.1 uncultured Syntrophales bacterium
GCGGCTTCGAAGACGTGGTGGGCCAGGATCACGTGGTTCGCACCCTGAAGAACGCCATCCTCCAGAACCGCGTTGCGCATGCCTTTATCTTCAGTGGACCCCGCGGCGTCGGGAAGACGTCGGTTGCCCGGATACTGGCCAAGGCCCTGAACTGCGAAACGGGGGCATCGCCGATCCCCTGCGGGGAATGCGCCAACTGCCGGGAGATCGCCGCGGGGACGTCCATGGACGTTCACGAAATAGACGGGGCATCCAACCGGGGGATAGACGAGATACGGGAACTGAGGGAGAACGTGCGGTTCTCCCCCACGTCATCCCGCTACAAAATTTATATTATTGACGAAGTTCACATGCTGACCCGGGAGGCATTCAACGCACTGCTCAAGACCCTCGAGGAGCCGCCCCCCCATGTGATTTTCATCTTTGCCACGACGGAAACCCACAAGATTCCGGCAACCATCCTGTCCCGCTGTCAGTGCTTCGATTTTCGGCGGATTGCCGTGAAACAGATCCGGGACAGCCTGGGACAGATCGCCGCAACCGAAGGCGTCAAGATCAGCGATGCCGGCCTCGCTTGGATTGCCGGGGCGGGTGACGGGAGTCTGAGGGATGCCGAGAGCGTGCTGGACCAGGTCATATCCTACGCCGGGTTTGACATCGCCGATGAGCAGATAGAAGAAGTTCTTGGCCTTGGAGACCGGCGCTTCCTCTTCCTGCTTTCGGGGGCGGTGCTGGAACGGGATGCCGGGCGGTGCCTCAGAATCGTCGGGGATGCCTATTATGCAGGCCTCGACATGAAGCATTTCTACCAGATGCTCCTGGCTCATTTCCGGAATCTGCTCCTCGCCAAAATCGCGGGGAAGGAACGCGCGCTATTCGAGCTTACGGACGACGACATGGCCAGACTTGCCGAGCAGGCAGGCACTGTTACGCGGGAGACGCTCCAGCGACTGCTGGACATCCTTATGGCCGAGGAGGAAAACGTCAGGAGGAGCAGCGATCCGCGTCTGACTCTTGAGGCGGTGCTGGTGAGAATGGCTTATCTCGAACCGGTGCTTCCCATCGACGAGATCCTGGCCAGGATGGAAGGACTGGAAAAGAGGCTCGCGTCCGGAACGGCCTCCGCGTCCGCATCGCCGCCGGGAGGAAAGAACGAAGCCCCGGCCGGTCCACGGCAGGGCGCGGCGCCGACTGTGGAAAAAGCGGACGCGCCCCCTGTACCGGAACGGACGGCGAACGGCAGTCCGGCGCGGTACGAGATACGGGAGCCCGGTCCCCGGCCCGGCTCTCCGCCCGCTGCCACGGCGGACCTCTGGGATAATTACAAGGGGTTTATCAAGAAGCACAGCCAACCCCTCTGGTCCAAGATCGAGGCAGGCAAATTTCTCGGATACGAGAGGGGCTGTCTCCGGATGGGGTTTCCCCGGGGGTATATCTTTCTTGATGAGTTGAACCATAAGACACTGAAGGATCGCATCGCCGAACTGTCCAAGGCGTTTTTCGGGGAGGACGTGACCATCAAAATCGAGACGATGGAGGCCGGACCGGAAGAGCAGGCGCGCGGTGCCCAAAACGGTTCTCAAAGGAACAATCGGATGAACGATATCAAGCGAGAAGCGCTTTCCCAACCGCTTCTGCAAAAGGTCCTGGATGTGTTCGGGGGGGCCGAGGTGCGGGAGGTGATCCCCAAGGGGAATCACCATTGACACTAAATCAGGAAGGAACAAAACAACAATGCAGAATTTCGGCAACATCATGAAACAGGCGAAACAGCTTCAGGAAAAGATGATGCGTCTCCAGGAGGAAATGGCGTCGAAGACGATAGAGGCGACGGCAGGCGGCGGGATGGTCTCCGTCGTGGTGAACGGGAAGAACGATATCGTTTCCCTGAAAATCGACCGCGAAGTGGTCAATCCCGATGATGTGGGAATGCTCCAGGACCTGATCATGGCGGCGGTGAACGAGGGAATCCGCAGGGCACAGGAAATGGCCTCTTCGGAAATGGCGAAGCTTACCGGGGGGCTCAACATTCCGGGTTTGTAGAGAGGATATTCTGGATGACAGGGTACGCACAGCCCATCAAGCGGCTGATAAAGGAACTGGGCAGGCTGCCCGGCATCGGGGAAAAAACCGCCACACGGCTGGCAACCTTTATCATGCGCGCTTCCGCGGAGGATGCAAAAAGGCTTGCCGAGAGCATCATCGAGGTCAAGGAGAAAATCCGGTTTTGCAGCGTCTGTTATAACCTGACGGAAAAAGACCTTTGCGACATCTGCTCCGATCCGGGCCGCGACCGGGATGCCATCTGTGTAGTCGAGGAACCGGATGCCCTTATTGCCATCGAGGAAAGCGGGAGTTTCCGGGGCGCCTACCACGTCCTGCATGGGGCGCTTTCCCCCCTCGATGGGATCGGACCGGAACAGCTCCGGGTGCGGGAATTGATGGATCGTCTGACGGGCGGCGCCGTCAGGGAGATCATTATTGCCACGAATCCGAACGTCCAGGGAGAGTCCACGGCGCTGCTGATCACCCGGCTGCTCAAGGACCGGGACGTAAAGGTGACACGGATCGCCTTCGGTGTTCCCCTGGGCGGCGACCTGAAATATACGGACAAGATGACCCTTTCCAAGTCCATAGAGTACCGCCGGAACATGTGAGCAGGACGCATCCTGCACATTTCCCGGCAGGTGGGGACTTCTCCAATTCCTCCCGTCCGGCGTCGCAGGCGCCTTTTTATAAAGGTGTTGGGAAAGAAAAGGTTGACATAAGAAAACAATTATACTATGAAGACCACTTTTCCGTTGGTGAAGAAGCGAAAACAGTTGGGGAGATTATCCAATGATTGAGGTACGATGGCATGGAAGAGGCGGTCAGGGGGCGGTAACGTCGGTGGAGTTGCTTGCCCTGGCGGCCATAGAAGAGGGGAAGTACGCCCAGGGATTCCCCAGTTTTGGCCCGGAGCGGAGAGGGGCGCCGGTCGCGGCGTTTAACCGTGTCGACGACAAGCGGATCCGGATCCGATCCGGCATCTATCATCCCGATACGGTGGTGGTTCTCGACGAGGGGCTGGTGGGCCTGGTGAATGTTGCCGACGGCTTGAAACCAAAGGGCGTCCTGATCATCAATACGTCGAAGACGCCTGCGGCGGTGAGGAAAGTCCTCAAGTATAAGGGCAAGATCGCCACCGTGGATGCCACGGCGATCGCACGAAAAGAGCTGGGCGTGCCCATCACGAATACGACCATGCTCGGAGCCCTGATCAGGATGACCGATATCGTGAAGCTGGACTCGCTGAAGGTTCCGGTGGACCACCGATTCGGCAGGATTGCGCAGAAAAATTTGACAGCCATGAAGAGAGCCTTCGACGAGGTGAACGTCGGCTGACGGCGGGTTTCCGAATAACGGAAAGGGATGTTCCCCTATCCAGGAAGGACCGTTCTGCGAGCGGTCACTTCCCGTAGTTCCGAAATTGGTAACATCAACATAGAGCATGAGGGAAAAGAATGGCGGCAAAAAAGTGGCCGGAGGGCTGGCAGAATGTGAACCGAGGATGTGTGGTATTCAGACCCGGCAGCGCGGGAGAATACCATACCGGGAGTTGGCGGGCCCAGCGGCCCATCTGGGACAATGCGAAATGCATCAAGTGCGGGCTCTGCTACATCGTCTGCCCCGAGGGATGCATCTCTGAAGGCGATGATGGATACTACGCGGCGAATCTTGATTACTGCAAGGGATGCGGAATCTGTTCCCACGAGTGCTGGCCGCAGGCCATCAGAATGGTTGAGGAGGGATGAGCCGTGTCTAAGCGAATCGGTATGGAAGTAGCGGTTGCCGCGGCGGAAGCGGCGGCTTTATGCAGATTTGATGTGGCTGCAGTCTATCCCATTACACCCCAGTCCCACGTGGCGGAGCATCTCTCCAATATCGTCGCCGACGGCAGGATAGACGCCGAATTCATCACCGTGGAATCCGAGCACTCCGCCATGAGTTCCGCCATAGGGGCATCGGCAACGGGGGCGCGGGTGATTACGGCGACCAGTTCTCAGGGATTGATGTACATGCACGAGGTCCTGCCCATTGCATCGGGCATGCGGCTCCCCATTGTCATGGCAATCGCCAACCGGGCGGTTTCCGGTCCTCTGAATATTCTGAACGATCATAGCGATATCATGCCTCAGCGGGACTCGGGCTGGATATCGCTCTTTGCGGAGAACGGCCAGGAAGTGGTGGACATGATGATCCAGGCCTTCAAGATCGCGGAGCACCGCGATGTCCAGCTGCCGGTGAATGTCAACATTGACGGCTTCCAGCTCACCCACATGGTGGAGCCCCTGGAAATGCCGGATCAGGACGAGGTGGACAAGTTCCTGCCGCCCTACAAACCCTACGCCACCCTCCATCCCGACAAGCCCGTCTCCATGGGATGCTTTGCGATGAACGATATTTACCCCGAGGCGATGAAGGCGAAGGACGAGGCCATCGTGAACGCGAAACCCGTCATCCTGCAGATCTGGAAGGAATGGGAAAAGCGTTTCGGCCGCAAATACGAACCGATCGAAGGATACCGGGTGAAGGGTGCGGATATCCTGCTGCTCACCATGGGTTCCATGGGAGAAACGGCGTCGGTTGCCATCGATGAACTGCGCAACAAGGGCGTCCCCGTGGGACTCCTGAAACTGAAGCTCTGGCGGCCCTTCCCCTTTGATGAATTGAGAAAAGCCGTGAAGGGGGTCAAGACGCTGATCGTTACGGACCGGGCCGTTTCCTTCGGCGGCCCGGGAGGTCCCGTGGCCGGCGAGATCAGGTCGGCACTCTACGACCAGCCCACACGCCCCGCCATCGTCAATGAAATCATCGGCCTCGGCGGCCGCGATATGATGGTGGAGCATTTCATGGAAATCGTGATGAAGGCGGCCAAGCCGGGCAAGAAAAAGAGGAAGGAAGCATACGAATTTTACGGAGTGAGGGAAGCATGAGCGCAAGCAATTACCCGCAGGGTATGGTGGAAAACTTTGATTTATATGCCCCGAAGCTGACGGACAGGGAAGAGTATTTTTGCCCCGGTCATCGCGCCTGCCAGGGATGCGGCGAGGCCCTCGCCGTCCGTTTGATGTGCAAGGCCCTCGGCAAGGATACGGTGGTAACGAACGCCACGGGCTGCATGGAGATTGTTGGGAGCCTTTATCCCACGACGGCGTGGAAGCTGCCGTGGATTCACGTGGCCTTTCCCAACTCGGCGTCGGTGGCCTCGGGCGTGGAAGCCGGCCTGAAAGCGCTCCGGCGCAAAGGGAAGATCGCCGACCGGGACGTGAAAACGGTGGGCATCGGCGGCGACGGCGGGACGATGGACATCGGATTCCAGGCCCTCTCCGGGGCCATGGAGCGGGGGCATGACATGCTCTATGTCTGTTTCGACAACGAGGCGTACATGAATACGGGCATCCAGCGCTCCAGCGGGACGCCCTTTGGCGCCTCGACGACGACGGCCCCCGCCGGGAAGGTGAGCCTCGGCAACAAGACCTGGAAGAAGGACATGCCCGAGATCATGGTGGCGCACAACCTGGCCTACGTGGCGACGGCCTCGCACGGCTATCCCCTCGATTTCATGAATAAGGTCAAGAAGGCCCGCAAGCTCAAGGGGCCGTCCTACATTCATTGCTTCTCCGTCTGTCCCACGGGGTGGCGTTCCGCCTCCGAAGTCACCATGAAGCTGGCGCGGCTTGCGACCGAGACGGGCGTCTTCCCCCTGTACGAGGTGGAGAACGGCAAGTACCGGATGACCGTGGAACCGCGGACGCCCCTGAGACCTCTGGAGGACTACCTGAAACTCCAGGGAAGGTTCCGCCACCTGCCTCCCGACCAGATCAAGGTTATCCAGGACAGGGTCCACCGGGAATACCGGAAGCTGATGGGCAAGATAGAGCATTCCAAGTCCTGGTCCGAGATATGAAGGGAAAAGACAACATAAAGGTGATTTAAGTATGGAAACCGCGAAAACCGACGATAAGACAAAACTGAAGGGAATCATCGCCCGCTACAACGGGGAGAAGAATTTCCTGTTGGCTATTCTTCAGGATATTCAGGATGCCTATAACTACCTGCCCGTTGCTATCCTGAAAATGGTGAGCCAGGAAATGGATATCCCGCTCATGAGGGTGTACGAGGTGGCGACGTTTTACACCACCTTCAGCCTGACCCCGCGCGGCGAGCATGTCGTGAAGCTCTGCATGGGCACTGCCTGCCATGTCCGCGGCGCGGCCGGCATTCTCGACAAGCTGGAACGGACACTGGACATCAAGCCGGGCGAGACGAGCGACGATCTGAAATTTACCCTGGAGACCGTCAACTGCGTGGGGGCCTGCGCCCTGGGGCCCGTTATGGTTATGGACGGAGAATATCACGGCCAGGTAACCATGGCAAAAGTGGATAAGGCTATCGAGCCGCTGAAGAAGGGGGCGCAGCTATCATGAAGAGAATTGCAGACGCGAAGGCCTTGCGCCAACTCCAGAAGGAATTGAAGGAACAATGGGATCCGACGAAACCGGTGGTGACCATCTGCGCCGGCACCGGATGCCGCGGCTACGGATGCGTCCGGGTCAAGGAGGCCCTTGAGGCGGAGATCACAAAACAGAACCTGGCCGTGGATGTCCGCGCTACGGGATGTTTCGGGTTTTGCGAAAAAGGGCCGCTGGTTGTCGTTCATCCGCAGAAGATCTTCTACCAGCAGGTAAAGGTGAGCGATGTGCCCGATATCGTCGCCAAAACGGTGGCGAGGGGCGAGACGATCGAAAAACTCCTGTACCGTGATCCGGGCACGGATGAACGGATACTGAAGGAAGAGGATGTACCGTTCTACCGGAAACAGAAACGGCTCATTTTCGGGTCCAATGGCATGATCGATCCCACCCGGATGGAGGATTATCTTGCCATTGGCGGCTACTCTGCGCTGGCCAAGGCCCTGAGCAAGATGAGCCCCAAAGAGATCATCGGGGAAGTGAAGAAGGCCGGTCTTCGGGGACGGGGCGGCGGCGGGTTTCTCACCGGCGTCAAATGGGAAGGATGCCGTGAGGCGCACGGTTCGCCGAAATACGTGATCGGCAACGGCGACGAGGGGGATCCCGGGGCGTATATGGACAGGAGCTTGATGGAGGGCAATCCCCACAGCGTGATTGAGGGCATGATTATCGGCGCCTCTGCCATCGGCGCCCAAGAGGGTTTTATCTATGTGCGGAACGAATATCCCCTCGCGGTTATGCACCTCACCATGGCCATCGAAAGCGCGCGTGAGGCGGGGCTCCTGGGAAAAAATATCCTGGGCTCCGATTTCAGTTTCGATATTTCCCTCAACCGGGGCGGCGGCGCCTTTGTCTGCGGCGAGTCGTCGGCCCTTTTTGCATCCATCGAAGGACGGGCAGGCGAGCCGCGCGCCAAATACATACACGCCGTGGAGAAGGGACTCTGGGACCGTCCCACCGTCTTGAACAACGTGGAGACCTGGGCCAACGTTCCCCTCATTATCAACAAGGGGGCGGACTGGTACGGCGCCATCGGAACGGCGAAAAGCAAGGGGACGAAAATATTCTCCCTCGTGGGCAAGATAAACAATACGGGGCTCGTGGAGGTTCCCATGGGCATGACGCTCCGCGAAATCATTTATGACATGGGCGGCGGCATCCCGCAGGGAAGGAAGTTCAAAGCAGTCCAGACGGGCGGCCCGTCAGGCGGATGCATTCCGGAGAGCCTGCTCGATCTCCCCGTGGACTTTGACAAGCTCTATGAAGTGGGCTCCATGATGGGTTCGGGCGGCATGATCGTCATGGATGATCGCTCCTGCATGGTGGACGTGGCGAAGTATTTTCTCAATTTCCTCCAGGATGAATCCTGCGGGAAGTGCGTTCCCTGCCGGGAGGGCGTTCGCCGCATGCGGGACATCCTGGATGACATCTGCGCCGGAAAGGGGCATGCGGGAGACGTGGGGCTTCTGGAAACAATGTCGCAGGCGATCATTGACGGCTCTCTGTGCGCGCTCGGCGGCAGCGCTCCCAACCCGGTTTTAAGCACCATCCGATATTTCCGGGATGAGTATGACGCCCATATCAAGGAGGGGCGATGCCCTGCCGGCGTCTGCAAGGCGCTTATAAAGTACAGCGTCAATGCCGAGAAGTGCACCGGCTGCGGCATGTGCGTCAAGGTATGTCCCACCGGGGCCGCGCGCGGGGAAAAGAAGCAGCCCCACGCGATTGACGAGGCGACATGCACGCGGTGCGGCGCCTGTCTGGAAAGCTGCAAATTCGATGCGATCAACGTTATATAAGGATAGGGAAGATGGCGAAAATTATCGTAGACGGCAAGAAGATTAACGCAACGGACGGAACGACCGTCCTCACGGCGGCCCGCGAACACGGCATCGAGATACCGACCCTCTGTTCCCACGAGTCGCTTGAACAGTCCGGCGCCTGCCGGTTCTGCGTTGTGGAGATCAAGAAGGGCAAGAGATCGAAAATCGTGACCTCCTGCCTCTACCCGGTGGAAGAGGGTCTGGAGGTGAACACGAAGAGCGAGCGCGTCCTGAACGTGCGCCGACTTGTGTTGCAGCTCCTGATGGCAAGGAATCCTGCCTCTGACGTGATCAGGGAACTGGCGGAGAAGGCCGGCGTAAGCCCCGAGCCGAGGTTTACGCCCGATAAGGACAAGGGCAAGTGCATCCTCTGCCGCCAGTGCGTGCGGACCTGCGAGCACATTGTGGGGGTGAGCGCCATCGGGCTGTCCCACCGCGGCTCCCACAAAAAGGTCGGGCCTCCCTTCGACGAGGATTCCCCGACCTGCATCGGGTGCGGCGCCTGCGTCTACGTGTGTCCCACGGGCCACATCGTCATGCGGGATATTGAGGACGAGCGCAAGGTATGGGGGCGGACATTCAAGATGCAGGCCTGCAAGGTATGCGGCCGGTATTTTGCCCCCATCGATCAACTGGCATTTATCAGTAAAACGACCGGCGTTGCGGTGGATAATCTTTCCACCTGTACGAGTTGCCGGTAAATATATATTCCCCAGTAGCTCAGTCGGTAGAGCAGATGGCTGTTAACCATCGGGTCCGTGGTTCGAGTCCGCGCTGGGGAGCCAAATTGCAACATGGGCAGAACTTCCGTTTCTGAGGTTTTGCCCATGTTTTTTATTAGGGGAATCTTTATCGTCGCTTCAATCATTTTGATTGAACCAGCAGGAGAAAATATTCAGCGGATGCAAAAAAACACTTGACCGGTGTATTTCCATCTCGAAGAGCATCATTCAGGACGACACCTCCTACAGGTCCTCAAGGAGAATCGTTTTGCTCGGCAATACATTGCCCCGGAAAAAGGCATTCAAAAGAGCCGTTTCTTCGAGGACATCAGCTCGCGGGGACTGGAGCAGATGGTGGAACTCCTTGGGACGCTTTATATGCAAGCGGCCAAGCAAGTTCCCAAAGGAAAACACTTTATCTGCCGCATCAAGGCTTCCACCAAAAGGCGCGAACTCAGAAAAAACGATGTCCAGCCCGACGGTATTGTCTTCTCCGATGCCGTGGTTCTTTTGGGAACTCCATACGTCAATCAAACGGAAAAAGAAGTCCGCTTGGCGGGGTATCGTGCGGCAATCGTCGATTACTGGATTGCCACGGATCGCCACGATCTCTCAGCAGAGCACATTGCTTTTGCCTATAAGCTCCGATGGAACATCGAGATATTCTTCGGTTGGCGGAAACGCCATCTGAACCAGATTTCCGTACCCCTCAGATGAACAGCACCCCCGCGTTCATGCTTTCCTTGAGCTCAATCTCAACGGTGATCGGGGCCCTCTCCGCGTAGGCGATCCGAAGTGTATACCTGCCGCTGTTTTTTTCGAGGTTGTCAAACTTGAATTCTCCGAAATCATCGGTGGTTTGTTCCCCGATGGCCGCGCCCGTTGTATCCAAGAGGGTCACCTGCGCCCCGACGGCGCACTCCTCAACGCCGTCCCGCCGCACCACGACGCTGCCGCCGATAAAGCAGCGGCTATAGCGGTAGAGGTTTTTATAATAGACGCGCGGAGAGGTTTTCCATTCCGGCTTATAGACTTCGAGCTTTTCGGCGGCGATGATCTTTTGTGCCTGGGCGTCCTCGATATGGCGCAGGCCGAGCGCGCCCGTGGGGCAGGACTGGACGCAGCGGGTCTGGGTCCAGCCGCCGTCGAGCAGGTGGGCGCAGAGGGTGCATTTCTGCGGAAGGTCGAGGGATTCATTCCACCGGATGGCGCCATAGGGGCAGGCATGGACGAGATGCGGCTGCCCTTTTGCCTTGACCGGGTCGATCAGCACGATGCCGTCCGGCCGCCGGTATATGGCGCCGTCCCGGGCCGCCCTGAGGCAGGGGGCGTCTGCGCAGTGCATGCAGGGGGCGGGCAGGTAGGCCACATCGATCAGGGGATACTGTCCTCGTTCCCTGCTGCCGATAGCGATCCAGGTCGGCCCCTGATCAGGCTGGGGCGCCGCATATCCCGGCCAGTCATTGCCCACGTGTTCGTCCTTGCACGACAAAAAGCAATTGTTGCAGTTTTCGCATTTCTCGATATCTATGACGAGCATCCATTTTTTCATGTCAGCTCTCCGACCATTTCTCGATTTGCACGAGACAGGAATTTGCGGCGAAGCTGTGCGATTTCTTGATCATGGGCCGGCTCGGCGTGAGGATATTCATGCATCCGCCGCGGTCCGGCGAGGACCCGGGCTCGCCTAGGGGATCATAAACCGCCGAAGATTCATAGGAGTGCACCGTGCCGGGACGGATCCGCTGGGTCACCTGCGCCGCGCAGATCACCGCCCCCCGGTCATTGAAGACCTTGACGAGGTCGTTCTCCCCGATCCCCCGCGCCCCGGCGTCCTGAGCGCTGATCCGGACGATCCAGTAGCGGTACCCGTCGATAAGCACCCGATGGTCCCTGATATCGTTGACCCAGCTGTGCTTGCCGTCACCCATGGTGTGGAAGCTGTAGCGCGGATGGGGGGTGATGAGCTGCAGGGGGTACTTCCGGGTGAGGTCCGTCGTATGATGGCCCTCCCAGGAGGGGATGTGTTTCGTCATGACGGGCCGCTCCGGGTCGTCGGGATCGAATCGCTCCAGACTGGAGCAGACAAATTCGAGTTTCCCCGATTGGGTCTGCAAGCCCTTGAACACCTGCCCCGTGTAGTCGGCGGGGAGCGGCGCGATTTCCGGGGTGTCCTTGAGCCGGTCCTCCGCAAAGGACCGGAACGAAACGGGGTCCCTCATCCCTTCCTTGGGCGCCGGCACGACATAATAACCCCGCTTGAGAAACTCCTTCCAGGGAATGACCTTCGGAAGATCCGTGCCGTCGAAGAGACGCCTGCACCAGTCGAATTCCGTGACGCCTTCCGAAAACATCGCCGAGAACCCCAGGCGCTTGGCGATCTCGAGGAAGATCTGGAAGTCGGATTTCGATTCCCCCAGGGGCTCGATGCATTTATGCTGCATGAGAGCCACGCGGTGGTTGCACTGATTGAAGCTGTGCTGGATATAACCGCCGCAGTTGGCAAACTCACTTATGTCCCAGCGTTCGAAGCTTGTGCAGGCGGGCAGGATAACGTCGGCGAATTTTGCCTCTCCCTCGAACCAGATGGACTGGTTCACCACGAACTCGAGGTTTTCCGACCGGTACGCATGCACGTAGCGGTTGGTCTCCGCCATGGTGCCGATGTGGGACCCCCCGTACTTGTAATACATGCGGACCGGCGAATAACCGGGCGCGGGATAATCAAAGCGTCGGAACTGTCCTTCAATAGTCTTGGCGTCGGTGGGATAGCCGGAGGTATGACCGTCGAGGATTGCCTCGGGAATGTTGAGCCGCGGCACCTGCTGATAGACCGTGTTGACTGTAGGCAGTTGGGGCATCCGGTTATAAAGGCTCACGCCCAGTGCCGTGCCGCCAAGGTCGCCCGACAAACCGCCTTCGGCATAGCCCGGAAAATAGAAACCCGTGTCAATGGGTGTACCCTGCTGCATGCCGCCCATGTTCACGCCCGGCTTGCCCAGCCCCTGCATCGCCATGAGGCAGACCATGGAGCGGGCCCATTCGTTGCCCGTGGCGCAGCGGCAGGCGCTGCCGAAACCGGACAGGCCCCCCGCGGCAAGGTATGTCTTTCTGGTTCCCCACTGTCTGGCCAGGGCCCTTACTTCCCTGGCCGGGATGCCTGCCTCTCCTTCCTGCCATTCGGGGGTCTTGGGAATTCCGTCTTCCTTGCCCAGAATGTAGTCTTTCCATCGATCGAACCCTTGGGTCCGTTCGGCAACGTATTCTTTGTCGTAGAGGCCTTCCGTGATCCAGACGTAGGCGACGGCCAGGCCCAGAGAATTGCCCGTTGCGGGCCTTGGCGCGAGCCATTTACCGCCCAGGAGGGCCGCCGTGTGGTTGTAAAAGGGATCGATGTGCACCATCGGGATGCCCAGCTCTTTGAGCCATTGGCGTCGCACGGTGCCTTCGAAGGCGGCATAGACGCCGCTGGTCGCTTCCGGATCGCTCGACCAGAAAACCACCATCTCGCATTCTTTGAGGCAATCCTCTACCGTGCCGTAACTCTCCGGGGCGCCGAGGTGCATGCTCTGGCCCCAATGGTGCATGGCCCCCCAGTACCATCCTTCCCAACTGTCGGGATTGTGGACGACGGGGGTCCAGCCGATGTGGTTGAAGAAACGTAGCCGCGCGCTGAGCCAGTATCCCAGCACTCCCCACAGATGGTGGGAGCCGCTGCCGTTCATGATGGCTCCCGGGCCGTGGTCTTTCTTGACCCGCTTGATCTCACCGGCCACGATATCCAGGGCCTCTTCCCAACTGATGCGGACATAACCCGAAACGCCCCGGTTGCGGCAGTTCCGATCGCCACCGGGGTCGAAATCGACCCGCTTTATGGGGTAAAGCAGCCGGTCCGGCGAATAGATCATGGATTTGAAGACGAGGGTGTGGGGCGAAACGGTCGTCCGACGCGGAGGGGTGAAGGTCTTTCCCCGGGCGTGGATGGTCCAGGGGGGCGCATCCCGGTCGTCGAAATCGATGGGGGTGATGCGGATGATCCTGCCTTCCTTCACGTAGACGAAAACCGGGCCGCCGTTGGTGTTCGTCGTGTACCTCATGACGCCCGCGGATACCTCGGTTCCGTACTTCACGCCGGCGTTCTGCATGAAGCTCAGCGTCTCCATCCACCACCAGCTCAGTTCCTCGGGGCCCTCCATGCCCAACTGGAAATTTTTCATGGCGTTGATCGTGGCGAGCTGGTCGCGGGGCGGCACAAGCATGTCCAGCGCCACCAGGGCGTTGCCGAAGGTGATGGCGACGTCCGGAGCGGCATGAATGCCGCTGCCGGACAGCACCCTGCCGTCCCGGATAGTATAATATCGGCCGCGGGAATGGTCCTTGAGGCTGATCTGAACCGTGAGGTTTTTCTCCCGGAGGCGTTCCTTGAAGAACGCAAATCTGATCGCCGTGTACGCAAGCGTCATCCTGAGGCAAAACAGCACGATGGAGAAGATCAGGTTCGCCAGTGTTTCCGATTTTGCCAATGCCTTTACGATTGTTTTCATCTGCTCCCGCTACACGCCTTTTTTCTTCAGCGCCTCCAGCACGTTTTTGGGATCCAGGGGAAGGCGCCGTACGCGCGCGCCCGTCGCATGGAAGAGCGCATTGGCGACGGCGGGAGCGAGGGCGGGAACGCCCAATTCGCCGATGCCGCCGATCTTTTCGGCGCTCTTGACAATATGCACTTCTATCGCCGGCGTTTCGCTCATCCTCAATAACTTGTAGTCGCCGAAGTTCGATGATTTGACGCCGCCCTTCTCGAAGTGAATCACTTCTTTCAACACGGTGCCGAGAGCGAGAAGCACCCCGCTTTGGATCTGGGCAACCACGTTATCGGGATTTACCACGGGGCCGCAATCAACGGCAACAACGACCCGGTCAACCCTGAAGGCGCCGGTTGTTTCATTGACGGAGATTTCCGCCACTTGCGCCGTGGAGGTGCCGAAGCAGGTGTGCTGGGCTATGCCCCGGCCCTTTCCTTTGGGCATCGGTTTTCCCCACCCCGCTTTCTCGGCCGCAGTCTGCAAGACGCGCCTGGCGCGCATGTGGTTGGCGAGAAGCGGCAGGCGAAACTCGACGGGGTCTTTGCCCGCGGCGCGGGCCAGTTCATCCAGAAAGCACTCGGTTATAAACGCATTCGGGGCATTCTGGACGGAACGCCAGGGACAGACGGGGATCGGGAGATCGGAAAGCCACTGCTCCAGATAATAGTTCGGAAACTCGTAGGCCGTCTTACTGAATGTGGGCGTCTTGTCCCAGTCGTAGATGCCCCAGAGGCTGTAAATGTCGACACCATCCTTGATATTGGCCGGGTTTGAGAACCTCAAGATGGAGGAACAGGCAACCTTGTGCGACCAGCCGACCACCTGGCCCTGCGCGTCGAGGCCGGCCTGAATCTTCTGGCATGTGCCGGCCCGAAAGAAGTGATTCTGGATGTCTTCCTCTCTCGTCCAGACCACTTTTACCGGCTTGCCGACGGCCTTGGAGGCGGAGACCGCGTCCACTACCCATTCGCTGCGGGAGCGCCTGCCGAAACCGCACCCGAGCAGGGTCGTGTGAACGTGAACTTTGTCCGGAGGAAGCTTCGTCAGTCCTGCCGCCGTCATACGGGTTCCGGTCTGGCTCTGCGTCGGGACCCAGATATCGCACCGGTCCTCCTGCACATGCGCCGTGCAGTTCAGCGGCTCCATCGGGGCATGGGCAACAAAGGGCACGTAATAGACCGCCTCGACCTTCTTCCGGGCTTCGGAGAGAGCGGTCTTGGCATCCCCTTTCGTCGCCGGCGCCACCGCGGCGCCCTGTTTGTCGAGACCATCCATAAAATGCTTTTCGATCGACTCGTCGTTCATGTCGGGATGGCTCCCGGCGCTCCACTGTACCTTCAAAGCGTCCCGACCTTTCAATGCCGCCGCCGTCGAATCCGCGATGACGGCAATACCGTTGGGCGTGGGGGCCACCTTCCGCACGCCCTTGATTGCCAGCGCCGCCTTTTCGTCATAGGAGCCGGGTTTTGCCCCATACTGCGGCGGCCGCGCGATGACCGCGATCAGCATATCCGGGACATTGACATCAAGTCCATACACAGCCGTGCCGGCAACCTTATCCGGAATATCCAGACGGGCCATAGGCTTGCCTATATACCGGAATTCGCTTTCCTTCTTGAGCTGCGGATCTTGTGGAATCGGCAACTCCGAGGCCTTGCGGCAGAGCTGACCGTAGGTAAGAGTGCGACCAGTCTTCTTATTCTTGACCACGCCCTTGGAAGCCTCACAGTCTCCTTCCGAAGCCTTCCAGGTTTCGGCAGCGGCCTTGACGAGCATCATCCGTCCTGCCGCTCCGGCCTTCCGCAGGGGCTCATAGAATCCTCTCACGCTGGCGCTCCCCACCGTGACCTGGGCGCCGAAAACCGGGTTTTTGTAAGCATCGCCGGCCGGCGCCTGTTTGACACGGATCTGCTTCCAGTCCGCTTCCAGCTCATCCGCAACGATCATAGACAGAGCGGTCCTCACTCCCTGTCCCATCTCCGAGTTGGGTATGCTGACGGTCACCAGATTATCCGATGTGACCTCGAAAAACGCACCGGGCGCAAAGACAGCCTTTTCCATCTCTTTGGCATTGAGAAGCCTGATTCCGAAAGGGGTGATCGAAACGGCTATGGTCATGCCCGCAGCCGCCAAAGATCCCTTGAGAAAATCACGACGCGATAGAGATTTCATGATCGCTTCCCTCCCTTTCTCGTCATTTCCACTGCCGTTTTTATCCCTCTTTTCATGGCGGGATAGGATCCGCAGCGGCAGAGGATGTCGTCCATGGCGCCGATAATTTTGTCCGGGTCAGGTTTTGGGGATGCGGCGATCAAGGCGGCGGCCTGCATCATCGCGCCGGGTTGACAGAAGCCGCACTGCGGCACCTGTTCCCGGAGCCACGCCTTTTTTACGGGGTGATTCGCGGGGAGTCCTTCTATGGTGGTAATCTTTTTTCCCTGCGCCTCGCCCACCGTGGTCACGCAGGACCTCCGTGCTTTCCCATCAATATGGACCGTACAGGAGCCGCATTCCCCGATCCCGCAAGAATACTTGGTGCCCGTCAGCTTCAGATTGTCCCGTATAACCCAGAGCAACGGCGTGTCTGGAGAGACATCTACAGTATATTTCTTCCCGTTGACTTGAAGCGTAATCATAGTTCCCCCCTCCTTTTAACATAGTTTAGTGCTTACTGGTCTGAACGTCAGAAACAAAAAACCCCCAAGGCGACACCAAAGCCACCCTGGAGGCACCAGATCGGCATACTCAAAACACCTCCTCTTCCGGCTTACCCAATCAGAGAGAGTAATGGCCTCGCCTCCTTATCAAAAGCCAGAACTTATCGAGCTCAAACCGAATATGCACGTTGGGAATCCCTCAGTCAGGACACAGTTAATGGTAGTTGTCCCGATTTTTTTTGTCAAGATGAATTCACCGGCCGAATTCGTCGGCCGAATTCACCGGGAATCCAAACAGAAGAAATGGTCACTTTAACTTTTCTTCTGCACCAGTTTCCGGGTTCGTCATTGTACCCTCTTGTAATATTTGGATCGCTCTTTTCCGGAAGAGCGACATCCGGGCGGATGCGAAGAAGAGCGGACCCGGCTTGATCTGCGA
>CAZTLA010000061.1:0-16579 GCA_964614365.1 uncultured Syntrophales bacterium
TGACGTGGGGGGTAATTTCCAGGCGCAAAACGGCATCCTCGAACTTTACTTCCTGCGTGGTCCCTCCCGCGCCCGTCACCGTCGTGACGTAGGGAACCCGTTCCCCATTTTCCGTGAAGGCCTTCTGATTATCCAACGTCGTAATGGAAGGGCTTGACAGGATATTGAGCTTATTCTCTTGTTGAAGGGCATTGAGTTGCATTTCCAGGATATTGCCGCCAACGGTGCCGAACATTAACCCGAGGGAGCCTGAGGCCGCCGCGGTCATATCCGCCGCGGGGAAATTCACGCCGAATCCCTGCCCGCTGATCCCGGCCTTGCCGGATGTAGGAGTATAGCTCCCGGATAAGGGTCCCGTCGGCGTGAGCCCGCTGCCGCCGCTGCCGCCAGGGGTGATGAATAACGTTTCGCCGCCGATCTTGCGACCGTACATGCCGCCCCACAGGATACCGAGATTACGGGCGGTATCCTTGCTGGTCTCCACGATATTCGCCTTAATGTTGATCTGGGGCGTCGGCTTGTCAATCTTCTCAATAATAGGTATCATTCGGTTCAGATCATCGCGAATGGCCTGAACAATGAGCGCATTGCTGTGTTTGTCCACCTTGACGGACCCGCGCACGATTTTTCCATCCTTGTCCTTCGTCAGGAAATCTTGAAGACTTTCCCGAAGCGCCTCGGGGTCTGCATAATCCACATTCACCACCATGGTTATGAGGGGTTCAACCCTCTTCCCTTCCATTTCCTGGGCCTTGCGCTTTTCCTGGAAGGATGACAACTTCAACGCCTGATCCATGTCTTCCGGGGAGAGCACGCGAATGATATCCCCATCGATGATGTAAGACAGTCCATGGGAACGCAGGATGTTATTGAACGCCTGATCCCAGGGAACGTTGGTGAAATCTACATTAATTTCTCCCTTGATATCGTTCTTGATGAGAATGTTTATATTTGATGCCCGGGCCAGTGACCGGATAACAGCCTTGATGTCCGCCTGACGCATCTTCAGAGAAATTCTTTCATTCGGAAGACGAGAAGAGAGTTCCGCTCCCTTTGACGCGTCGCCTGATACTCCGCCTTCCTCTGTTTTCGATCCGGGAAAGATAACGATGCGATTGCGAGGCGCGGGCGAATGTCCCGTTGACTCCTTTGCCATTTTTTCCCATTTGTCAAACAAGGGCTCCGTCTTGGCGGCATTTCGAGTGGCACAGCCAATAAAGAGGAACAAAAGAAGTATTGCCAGCAGACTCTTTGCACGTGGAATATGGCGATATAGGGTAATCAATTTTATCCCCCCTTTGCGTCATGCCGCCCCAAAACAAATCAATCCTGTATCGGGACTTCGAGTTTTACTCTGTTCTCTTCCGTATGTTCTATGACAACCTTGCCCGGAGAAATGGCCTTCAAGAGGTATCCCGGCATATCCAGCATCTCACCGGCCACATATTCGATCCCATTGATAATGGCAATCTTCCGGCTTCCAAGTTCGAGGTAACCGGTATACTGAAACGTTGCGTTTTTCACCGTCTCTGCGCCTGACGTGGCCGTTTCGTGCGACGCTGTCATCTCCCGGTAGGTTTTCCTTTCAAAGAAGGGATCGTGGAGCCATTCCGCTTCCGCCCGGGCGATGCCGTATGCCTCCGTGCCGGAGAGGACATCTTTGGTGAGAGCCAGCGTAACATCGCCGGCCAGGATCTTCAATTCCTCGGATTTCAGCTTGGCCGATATGACGGGTTTCTTATTGGACTTGCCGATCAATAAACTGACGACGCCAATGAAGACCACGACCGTCATGATTCCCAGAATAACTTTCTCTCTCTTCGCTATTTCTCGCATGGTACCGACCTGCTGCTCGCGTTACCGTACCCTCAAGGACGCTCTACCCAAAATTTTACCTTCAATTCCAGCCATTCAGGATATTGCCGGATTTGAATTTCCTCTATATGCTCCACAGAGGGAATCCCCCCCAGACCCGCCAAAAATTTACGGAAGGAATAAAAATTGCCCCTGAGCAGTGTTTCGATGGCCATCGATTTTGAGCTTATGGATAACGATCCCAGTGCCGGCAAAATCGATACGACCTCCAGATTGGCGCGACCGGAAATTTCTTTTATGGAGGCATTCAAGAGGTCAACCTGTTCCTGCGCCAACGGGCTTTTGGCGGGCACCGGCAACCCCCGGGGACTTTTCTTCTGGGTTCTTTCTTTCACTATCCGAGAAACGGGCATGAATACTTTTTGCTCTTCTATCTTATAATTGGACTCTGCAATTTTCTCCTCCAGATTGGCCAAAACCCGCTGGGAAGGAAATATGCCCAGGAGAACAAAAAGCATAATGCCGGAGAGGCATATTACCATGTATACGATGCTCTGCTGCGGAATTTTCATTCTCGTGGTTGCTCCCGGATTTAAGTTCCTTCCACCTTCATATGAAGGGAAAAACGAAGCATCTTTGCTTTTTTATGTGACTCTTCGCTCGTTTTCTGAATTTTCACCTGACTAAAAAGGGGCGACTTATCCAGTTTGATCATATAGGTCGCCAGGGAGCTATCAAGCGAATTTTTCGCTCCCAGAACGAACCCTTCTATTTCAACCTCTTTGATATCTTCCTTCGGCTTTGCCTTTCCCGCATCCTGGCTTGCCGGTGCGGAGGGTTTGTCAGACAACGCGCCAAGCCTGGCCTTCAGACTAAGGAGCCGTACGTTCGGGGAAGAAAGATTTGACAGCTCGGAAATAAGAGCCATTCCCTGATACCTCTGGTAATAATCCTTCCGTGCCATCGCATCCTGCTTCAGCGCGGCAATCGTTTTCATGATCGTATCACGGCCCAAGGTGGGCATATCGTGCGTTAATTGCTTATCCAGCGTCTGAACGGTCTGTTTCTTGCTGTGGATCGCTACGAGTTGATAGGAAAACATGCCCGTGCACATTACAACGGCGACAATGAAGGCTATAAAGATCGCCCTGTTGATCTGCTTGATGCGGGCCTGGACGGCCTTGTCCTGGTAGGTAAATAGCAGATTGGGTGTATGCATGTTGTCGGAAAGGGCAATGCCCAGCGCCATAGCATAGACAATCCTTTCTGAGAGGGTGGGAAACTGCCCTGCTGTTTCCGTTTGTCGACCGGATCGTTTGTTGCCTAAAGGATCAAAATGATCACTCTCCGTATTCAGTTGTCCGCCCACGTATTCCGCGAGTTGTCGGAAAACATGCATCGTGCCGGCAACATATATCTTATCGATTCTTTCGTTGCCCAAGTTCACGGTAAAGTACTCAAAAGTCCTTTCCACCTGCCGGACAAGACGCTCCAGGGCCGGAAGAATCATTTCCCATATCTCCTGCTCCGACAGACCATATCGAGCATCATCGGGAAGAGAAGGCGAATCCGGATCTAAGCGGGAAAGAATCTCGCGGGCCTTATCCTTATCGACAGGCGGCGCATTTTTTCCGACGCCCGTCAACGCCGTCTTTTCATTCAAGCCTTCCACCAGAGATTCCAGCATGCTGCTCAAGCCGGCTTTTATGCCGCGGGTCATGACCAGATTGCTCTTGGCATAAATGTCGATACGGGAAAAATCATTGCCGATGAACAGGCTGGCCACCGTTCCTTCATAACCGGCCATCCATTGAGTCCTGAAAATATTTTGGACGGCAAATGGCGCGATGGACAAGCCCGTCAAGGGCCATCCGGCTCGGATAAAAAGATTCTTTTTCTCCTCGACGTCTTTTTTCGGGACGACATAATACATAACGGACAACTTGGGAATCCCTTGCTCGATCACCTCGCTCAGAATCTCAAAATCAATGATGCTCTCCTGTTCATTCACCGGGGACTCTTTTCTTATCATCCAGGAGACAACGCTCTCGATTTGCTTTTTGCGAACCTTGGGAATCCGGATATGATGCACTTCCACATGAGCGGCGGGCATGATCGCCCAAATCTGTTGTCTTGTATGGCCGCCACAAAAGGAATCAAGCTCGCTGCGCAAAAAATTGGCAAATTCGTCAGACCCGCGATGAAGAGCGGCGGGAATAGGGACGCGCCTTTGATCGACAAGTTTCGGCGTTCCTTCGGCGCTTTTTGCGGTTCTCACCAGAAGGAGGTGTTCGTGACCGATATCCACACCCACGGTTACGGGGACGGAAGCAGAAATTTTTCTCAGAGGAATGAGCTTGGCGCTTCTTCGGGGTGAATTTGAAGCAGGCGCAGGGAATCGGCCTTCCTTTTTCTGAGGCAGAGCATCTGTTTTATTTCGGATAAAATCCAGCAGTCGTTCCGTCGATGTTATCTCATTTTCACGGGCCAAAACAAGCCTCCTGCTGCTCCTGTGCGCTACGGGTGTCAATATATCAGCTTCGCGGGAAATTCTTACGCGTACGCACACCATAACTGCAAATTAAGTGCCATACTCTCGTTATGGCACTATTTGTTATTGTTGTACAAGTTTCATGAAGTCCTGTTCCCTATTGGCGCTGCCATCCTTTGCATTCCCCTGTACCGTTTATCAAAAAGACCACGGCATGGGCTTTTTTCCTTTCCTCGCGACGGCGCTTATCGTCAAATATTTGGCTGGTGTGATAGCTGCTTGACATGAATAAGCATTGCAGTAAAACAAAAGATTCACAGGATATTGTTTTTCTGCTATAGTTTACTCGGGTCCAAGGAGGACACCGGGAATGGCCATTATCGTAAACCTTTTTCGGCGGTTATTCAAGCCTCGGCGTCACGATCGCTTCACCGCTCAGAGCGGTACCATTGTTATCGTGTCACCCTCCACGGATCGGGAAAAGCAGGTCCAGGTTATAGACATCAGCCTGGGGGGCGTAGCATTCATCTACGACGGGTCTCCGACGGAACTCGAAGCATCGGGAGCCCTTACCATTCTCGCGCAGACGCCATATCTGGAAAAAGTGAATTTTGAAACGGTTTCTGATGTTCCGACCTCCGTGGAACCCTACCGTCGGAGGGGTGTGATGTTCAAGTGGATGGGAGTGCTTGAAAAAGCGGAGTTGAAGGACTTCATCAAAAAAGTCGGCATCGGTCATCCTTGATCGGGTAATGCCTACCACTCCGCAACTTTTATGGTTTCTGCGTGAGCAAGGGAGGAACCCCTGGAAAGCACGATAGCAAGCGCCACCAGGCTCAAGCATCATCCCGTTGCGCTGATCTGGAGCGAGGGAAAACCGGAAGGGACGGTGCAGTTCCAGGAAGGAAAATGGGGCTGCATCATGTGGCTCATCGCGGCTGCAGCCAAAGGAAAGACCGCGGCCTGCGACCGGAAGACCTTCGGCTGCTTCGGCGGCGGCGTAGGCATGGGCTTCGGCAACCAGTACAAGAACTTCCCCGGCGGCGAGGAGTGTTTCTGCCATTTCCTGTCTTCGGGAAACGAGGGATGGGAAAAGGGCCGACAGACGGCCCAGCAGGTAAAGCCCTTCCTCCGGGAGGAGGCCTTCGACAATTATCTCCATGGTGAGCGCTACCTCAAAACCCCTGAGCAGGTGAAAAAATTCACCGAGCGCCTGCCCATGACCGACATTCCCGCCCGATACGTCATCTTCAAGCCCCTGGAAAAAACTGACCCCACAAAGGAAAACGTACAAGTGGTGATATTCTTCGCCGATCCCGATCAGCTCTCCGCGCTCGTTGTGCTGGCAAACTACGGGCGGGACGACAACGAAAACTGCTTCATCCCCTTTGCCGCAGGCTGTCAGACCGTGGGCATTTATCCCTTTAAGGAAGCGAAATCGGCCAAACCACGAGCGGTTGTGGGACTCACCGATATTTCCGCGCGGGGAGAGATTCGCCGCCAATTGGGCGAAAATCTCATGACCTTTGCCGTGCCTTTGTCGCTCTTCAAGGAAATGGAATCAAACGTGGAAGGATCCTTCCTGGAGAGACACAGTTGGAAAAATCTCTGCACATGAAGTCCGGTTATCCGGATTCCAATATGAGGAGGGGGAAAATGAAAGCATCGGCCTACCGGCGTGAAAAGAAGTTGTTCCTGTCCGCAATGATCATGGTGTCGTGCATCTGGGTAACCGGGGGGGCGGATGTTCGAGCGGAACAGAAGGACAGGTTTCCGAATAGAACCATTCAAGTCATTATTCCCCAAACGCCTGGCGGGGCATTGGACATGGAACCACGGGGGTTCCTTCCCCACGTGAAAAAGATTCTGGGGGTCGATTTCCTGATCGAAAACATCCCCGGGGCAGGGGGGAAGATTGGTCTATTCAAGTGCTGGAAAGCAAAACCCGATGGCTACACCTTGCTTTACCATGGCATCCCCCAATCCATCATGAGTGAATATCTCTTCCAGGCCGAATACAAAACAAGCAGTTTCACGCACGTTTTTGGTCTTCTGAGCACCAACATGATCCTCTTGGTCCATCCCGAGAATTGGAAGACCGCCGAGGAATTCATCAAGGCTGCCCGGGAGAAAACGCTGAAAGGGGGACTCCCTTCGCCGGGAAGCACTTCTCATATCGACGGGCTGATCATGGCTGACAAGTTGGAGATGAAGGTGAACTGGATTCCCTACAACAGCTCCGGCGAAGTCCTTGTCGGCGTGGCGGGGAAACACCTCGATTTCGGCATTATTTCCACAAACAGCGCCCAGGCCATGGTTTCCGCCGGGAAACTTCTTCCTCTGATGGTCTTCTCGCATGGGCGCGCGGATCCGGGTTTCCCGGATGTTCCCTACCCCGAGAAACTGGGTCATAAAATGACCGCCATGTCGGCAATCAGGGGCTTTGTCGCGCCTCCCAAAACGCCCGCTTCCGTGGTCAAGATTCTGAGTGACGCAATGTTCAGGGTCGCAGCGGACCCGGAATTTGCGGCCTGGACAAAAAAGGTGAAGCTGGAAGTCTCCCCGCTTGACGGGAGAAAGTATTTAGCCGAGACGGAAAAACAATATACGCTCGTGGAAACATACAAGAAGCTGTTTAAGAGTCAGTAGTTTTATTGTTCGTTTCAGAACGAGAGGAGAAACGATGAGGAACTGTTCGTGGGCGCTTATCCTTTTATCCGTTCTTATCGGGCTTGCCGTTCCCGATGAGTCGTTGTCGGCTCCTTATTATGAAAATAAGGTGATCAAGATTGTCTCGGGGTCGGAGCCGGGAGGAAATTACGATCGCATCGCCCGGCTGTTTGCAAAACATCTTCGCAAATATATTCCCGGGAAACCCACGATCATCATTGAAAACATGCCGGGAGCGGGCAGTCTGATCGCCGCCAATTACATTTACCGGCAACCTCCGGACGGCCTGGCAATCGCAGCCCCCCAGCGGGGCATCCCCATTGCCCAGTTGACGAAGTCATCGGGAGTAAAATATGACGTCATGAAATTTGAATGGATCGGTTCGGCATCGACGGAACCGATGGTATTCGCCATCCGGACCAACCATGTCATTAAAAATATCAACGACCTCAGGAAGACAAAGGACCCCGTTTACGTGCCCGGCGCGGGCCCCGGCGCCTCCGACTATCAGTTCACGTACCTGCTGAAGGAATTCGTCGGACTAAACATCAAGAGCGTGACCTACCCTTCCGGCACGGCGGGAAGACTGGCATTGCAGCGCAACGAGGTGGATGCCATAGCCGGCTCCTACAGCTCGATGAAGTCCTTCATCGACCAGGGTATCGTGCGCCCCCTGGTCCGTTCGCGGGTTGCCGAGCCCGAGATTGAAAATCTGCCCGTCGATGAAGACCTTGTCGCAGACAGCAAGGGCAGAATCATCATGTCCATGCGCGCCGCCTCCGACCGCATCGCCCGCCCCTACATGGCGCCGCCGGGGACCCCCGCACCGATCATGAAAATATGGAGAGAGGCCTTTGCCAGCGCCGCCCAAGACAAGGAACTGCTGGAAGAATCGAAAAGATACAGTATCACCGTCCAGTTTATCCCGCAGGAAGAATGCATGAAGACCTTGCGATACATGCTCAATCAACCCGATGAGATCGTCCGGGAATTCAGCAAATACGTACAGTTTTGATGCGCGGGAAAACAGGGAAGCGGTTACTTGTTCCCGTTGCCGCCGGCAAATTCCTCCATGTCGCAGCTGATACCGGCTGCCTTCAATTCCTCCAGATACAGCGGATGGATGCTCGGATCCTGATCGGCATAATCGATCTGGTTTCCGCCCTCTTTCATGTTTTTATCGCCCGTATACCGCCTGAAAACGGGATTTTTCTTGCTTCCCCAGCGTATTGCCAGGTAACGGGCGGGGATGGCACCGATATTAAAATGCTGGTGAAACTCCATATCACGGGGAACGAAAATGCTGCCCGGGTGCCAATGAATGCGTTTGCGTTCCTCTCCTTCCCGCCAAAGCAGCGAATACCCCTTGCCGGCAAGGATGATCACGTGTGCACCCGGACCATGACGATGTCCCTTCTTATAGCGCCCGACGGGAAATTCAGAAATATGGGCGGCCATGCTGGCGTTTGCCAATTCGAGCCTCGTATTCCTGTCACGGCCCCGTTCCGTCCGCGGCACCAGGGAAAATGACCGCACGTCCGGAACAAAATTGGTCTCCCAGAAACGAATGTCATGCATGGCGCCCTGTCCGGAGAAAAAATCTTCCTCGCCGGAAAAGCGGTTGAGAAATTGATGTGAGGAATTGAAGACAAAATCAAGATCGTGGAACAAATTTATCACCAGGGGGGCGTCCGTGACGGCCATATATCGGGCCGGCGCGCTGCCACTGCCGTTGAAGTGCTGGTAGTGCGCGTTCAACGGAATGGCAAACAGACTGCCTTCTTTCCATTCGAATTCCGTCGGGCGCTTCCCGTCCAGCCATACCTTGGTCGCGCCCTGTCCGCTCATGATGCAGACCACTTCTTCGTACATGTGGCGATCGGGATTCAGCTTGCCCCCGGGAGGTATCTCGCAAATATACATATCATTGATGTCCTCGGCGCCTTCCAGATTGAGAAACGCCCCGTTCCCTCCCTTGCGATCCCATCGGGCCAACGGCAATTCGTTTACATCTTGAACAAAGGCCGTGACGATCCGCGGAATGCCCTGTGACTCCACCCACCGTTGATAGCACGATTTACCATCGGCAAATCCACTCAACGTATCAATGTCCTGCTGCTTCGTCGTCGTCATCTCTGAACCACCCCTTCTCCGGCAATGAGTTTCTGTCAACCGTAAGCGCTATTACCGCACCTACTTGCTTGCGCGATCCGGCACCTGCTTCATTTGTTTGTTTGGATTTGTTTTTTTGATACGAACTCGTTTTTTGTTTCGCCAAGTATAGGGACAGGACGCTTGTGAGTCAATGAAATAATCACCACAAAAAAGGTGGAACTACCTGGCCTGCCTCCCCGCAATCCTTTGGGCAAGCGCAAGCACCTCGCGAAAGGGGTGCTGAATCTGGGTGGTGGTCACCGTAATGTCGGTGTTGGCGATGGTTCCGTACCGGGTGGGGTCGCCGGTTTCCGCAACGTGGTGGGAAATCACGTCTACCAGCTCCGTCTCCGTTCCCATCCGGATGTGATGCTCGTCCATCTCCATGATCTCTCGGATTTGCGGCTTGGTCCGGTGCTGGATAAAGTGCTGAGCCCCAAGCGTCGCGGCACGCAGGGCATGGCCACCGTCCCATCCAATGGCGTTGAGCCCGATGAAGATGCCCGTAAAGACATCGCCGGCTCCCAGGGTGGAGGAAAAGCTCGTAAGATAGTCGTCGCCGCAAACGATCCGACGATTCGCGAAGCGGACGGACTTGCCCTCGGCCAAACGGGCTTTTTTCCAGAAGACGCGGGCGCGCTCCGGTCGCATGATCTCGGTATAGCGGGCGCCTTGGCTGCCGCCGGTGATTAATACCTTGCCTCCTTCCTCCTGCTCTCCCGTCCGCCCACTGTTCATCTGATGCGCGAGGAACGTAGCCATGGCATCAATACCGCGCTTCATCGTGGAATTGTCCAAAAGAGTGAGTTCGTCCCGATTCAGGATGGCGTAATTGATATAGGGAACGACCGCGGAGTAGATGAAGTCCTGGCGGTATTCGTAGAACCGCTCGCTCTCAACGGCGTAATATTTCTCCGTCACCAGACGATCAAGGCCTTTCAGGAGTGTCAGCGTAGGACAAAAGTAGGTAACGACTCCGCTGGCATGGGCTGTCCGGAGGAGGCGCACGAGGAGCCGGATTTCCTCATGGTTGGTCATGGAGCTCAAAACGAGATGCGTCTCCACGAAGTCAGGATCCCTTCGCAATTTATACTCGATGCCGAAATACTTCTTCTTCAACTGATCCGTGGGGATGATTTCTTCGTTAATCTTATTCGACAGGATAATGCGGTCGAGGGCTTTGTCGTCCTCGCCGATCATGGTGATCACATAGCTGGCCCGTGGCAGGAGGCCTTCCACGTGCATATCCTCTGCGTCGCCGACCGAAACGTCGAGAGGACGGTACAGATTTTCTATGATCCTGAACTTCGGATGATGGAGATCGAAAAAAAAGTGATGTTCAACAGAGATATTCTCCACGTGACCGGCAAGCTCCGGAGACGCATAGAGTGCCTTGATCTCCTCGATGATGTTCTTGTTGTTCCCGCCGAGATGTATCTTGACCGCCTCGGCGGCACGGACGATGTTCAGATCGCCGTCATTCCGGATCACGTGCGGGAATTTCTCCTGGAGCTCCTGCAGAATCGCCGCCTTGTCCCCGCTTAGGGTAAACGGGAACTGTTCGGGGTGTTTCCCGCCGAACTCCATGCCGTAGTAGGGTTTGTCGTGCAGGTACTGAAGCTCCACGTTCGCCATGGGGTTAACGTAGATGGTCTGACCAAGCTCGGCCACGGCCATCTCGAAGATCGTTCCCACGGGAAGAAGGATTCTCGTACCGGCAATGAAGACGTTTTTGTCCGTGACCCGGTGGAGTTCATCCATCCGGACGGTTATCATATAGTCGAATACCGGCACACCCCCGACATAGATGAAGCGCTTTCTCGCATTACCTGACATGCTGCTCCTCCGAACTGATGGGCAAAACTACCGGGCATCCCCGCTTTTGAAGAATCTTTTCTTTCTCGCTACGTCGCCTTGAGAACGACCGACGGCATGAGGGAGTCATCATACAGGAACCCCTTCATCTCCCGCTTAGCCCCATATGCCCGCTCCAACGCATGCATCTCCCCCGCATCCAGGGCGCGCATTATACAGGCCTCCACGCATACGGGTTTTTTCCCTTCCTGCCAGCGTTCCCGGCAGAAATCGCACTTCTCCATTTTCGCGTCGGCTCCATTGCCAAACTGCGGCGATCCGTACGGACAGACCTCTTTGCACGTGCCGCATTGCTCCTGTCCCAGACAGAGCTCTCCCTGCACGGCAACGATGCCGTTGTCTGTCGACTTGCTGATGGCCTGAGCCGGACAATGACTCGGGCAGGCAGGGTCCTCACAGTGATAGCAGGGACGCACGTGATAGGCTACAACCGGATGGGGAAACATGCCCTCTTCGACGCAGTGAACCTTCAGCCAGTGCGCCGTGCCCGCGGGAATATCATGCCAGTCCTTGCACGCCACGGCGCAGGTAAAGCACCCTACGCACCTGGTTTGATCGAAATAGAATCCCAACTGCATCGCCACCTCGCTTTCACGCCTTCTCGATTTGCACCAGCGCCGTATTAAAGGGAAACGCCCCTCCCGGCGAGGGCTCGTCTCGTGTCAGGATGTTGGCACACCCACCCCGGTCAATCCCCTGCTCATCCGGCGCATACCAGGCCCCGGCCGGCAGGATCGCCACACCCGGCATTAACCGTTCGGTCACGGTCGCCGGAATGATCATTGCGCCCCGGTCATTGAACACCCGCACCTGATCGCCTTCCCGGATATCCCGCTGACGGGCGTCGCCGCCGTTCACCACGACCGCCTGCGGGATCAGTTCCTTGAGCCGGGGAATCGTGTCAAACTGGGCATTGGCCCTGCGTTTGGCATGTTTGGTCACCAATTGAAGCGGATATGTTGCGGCCAGGGGATCATTGATGCCCTCCCAGGTCTCGATATACCGGGGTATCGGCGGCAGGAGGGGGTTGTTCATCTCGGCGATCCGCCGGGAGTATATCTCGATCTTGCCGGAAGGGGTGGGAAAGGGATGGCGATCGGGATATTCAATCTGCTTCTGAAACGCCACATACGGTTCCTTGCGCGCGATCCAGTGCACCCCGCTCTCCTTAAAGGCCTCGTAATCCGGAGTCCCAAAGCGTCTGGCCACATCCCGGAGCGGCTCTTCACCGGTCCGGGTGTCATAATCAGGAATCCCGATACGGGCGGCCAGTTCCTTCGCGATTTCATTTTGCGCTCTGCATTCGCCCAGGGGTTCGATGATTTTCCGCTGAAAACCGAGGTGGCCCAAACTGACCCCGAGGGTTATATCGTCCCGTTCCACAAAGGACGCGGTGGGCAGGATGATATCGGCATATCGGGCGGTTGCCGTCAGGTACTGTTCCGCAACAACGATGAAATCGATCGTCTTCAAGACGCTGATGATCTTATTGGTATTGGGAGTGGAATTCAGATAGTTCGAGCTGACGATAAACAGCAGCTTGTAATCGGCGGGATACCCGCCCTGTTTTCCCTGGAGAATGGCGTCCGCCACCTTGGTCAGGTGGACGTGGGGATATTGTTCACCGCCCGGAATTTTGATCGCACCGGGCCTGGATTTTTCCACGGGATTGACCGCCTTGGGCACGGCAGATCCCAGCCCCATACCGAAGGGGTAGCCTCCCTGGGTTGACTCCCAGGCCCGCGCCGCTGCGTCTCCCCCGTGGATGCCCACGTTGCCGGTCATGGTCGCCAGCGTGATCGCCTCGGCCCAGACGGGGGTTTTGGGAATGCCGTCTTCCGTTCCCAGGACATATTCCCGGAATTGGTCGAACCCAACCGTATAGGTGTCGAGAAAATGCTGATCCTGGAGACCTTCACTGACGATCACCTGCGCCATGGCCGCAAGCATGGCCGTATCCGTTCCCGGCCTGATGGGAATCCATTCATGGGCAAACACGGCGGCGGAATCGCTGAAGTACGGATCAACGGCGACGATGCGGGCGCCCGCCTCTTTCGCTTTCGCCGGAAAATACGGCGTATTGGTGCCGGTCATCGTCCCGGCCGGATCCCATCCCCACATGATGATCAGCCGGGAATGGACGAGATCGTCTCCCGTGTTCGAGCAGAACAGCGAGCCATAGTTCATAAACGACGCAAACATGCCCGCCTGAAACGACGGGGTGCCGGTGCGGGCGGTAAAACCGCCGGCCAGCGCCAGAAGCCGGTTCATGGTGGCAGGGTTGTTCAGGCAGACCTGATCGCCCGGCGCGTGCAGGTAGAGGATGGATTTGGGGCCAAAGGCCTCTTGCGTCTGTTTCAATCGGGTGGCGACGGTATCCAATGCCTCGTCCCAGGTGATGCGTCGAAACTTCCCTTCCCCCCGGTCGCCGATCCGCTTCAGGGGATGCAAGAGGCGATCGGAAGAATAGACCCGCTGCCGGAGGGCGCGTCCCCGCGCGCAGGCCCGAAGCTGGGGTTCCGGGCCGGTGTCGGTTTCAACGTGGATGATGCGACCGTCTCCGACATGCACGTTCAGCAGGCATGCCCCTCCGCAATGCGTGGCGCATACCGTGCGCGCCCTATGACTATTTTGCTTTTCGCCATCCTTCATGAGATATGCGCCCGTCAACACCGGCAATACTCAGGTGCATCTTCGCCATGACAGCCGATTAGAACTTGATATATTTGGCAAATTCTTTTTTTACGTCCTCGGGCTGATTCACCACGTTCTGGATGACCTTCAATATCTCTTCCGGCGGGGTATATTTTATATCGATCTGTGATCTCTTGGCCTCCGTCAGCAGATCGGGATCCTTACAGACCTTGACAAAGGCATCGCGCAGGATCTTCATCAGCTCCGGAGGGGTGCCCGGCGGGGCGACATAGGGCCGTCCCGTCAGATCGGCGGCGGAATACATAGCCATGATTGCCTTGCCCATTTTGTCGTTGCTCAGGTCTTCATTGACGGGCAGACGCTCGATGCCCTCATCGGGGACCCTCCCGCGGAGCAGGGGCCTCACCAATCCCCTGTCGATGAACGGTTTCATCGAGGTTAACGAACCGGAACGCCCGTCGGCCTCTTTTCTCTCGATTGCCAGCATGCTCTCTGCGCTCCCCGGATAGCTCAGTATCTTGATATTCGGCACGAGAAATTCCTTGATCAGGGTCGTAAACTGGTAATCCGATGCGCCGGTGCCGCTGCTGGCCATGGCGATGACTTCCTTGGACTTCATCAGCTCCTGGGCCGTCTTGTAGGGCAGGTCCGTCCTGACGCAGAATACCGTTGCCTCGACGGCGGTGGACCCAATCCATGCATACTTGGCAATATCGAACTTCACGCTTTCCAGTTTGAGGACCGGTGCAAAGGGGAGTGCCCGGTTGAAGGTTCCAATGGTCAAACCGTTCGGCTTGGCAATGACGTAGAGATAATTGGCGGCGATCAGGCTGCTGGCACCCCCCATATTCTCAATAATGATCGTCGGTTTCCCGGGAATGTATTTGTTGAGGTGCTTTGCGAGGAGTCTGCTCATGCGATCGTATCCGCCGCCGGGGGTAAATCCCACGAGCATCTTCAGCACCTTGCCTTCGTAATAGGGTGCAGCCGAAAGGGAGCGGGGAGAAAAAAACAGGGAAAGAACCAATAGCCCCGTCAGCGTAACGAAAAGCGATCTTCTCATACGGTACCTCCTTCCCACCTGTTGTTGTATGGATATGAGGATCCTGTCAAAAGACTCAATGATTTTGCGATGCTTCGGTAATATCTACACTGTCCTCGGAACTATGTCAATGTGAATATCAGAAGCACCTTGCGTCATTGGTGATTGAACGTGCGGAAAGGAAAGATGAGTAACCGATCGTGTGTTTGATTTGGTTGTTTGGCCGAATAGAGGGAAATAGACTCCCGCCAGATTTACCCTCCCTCCTCGCATTCGCGGGGATGCGGGGATCGGCAACGACAGAATTGCGGACCTTCTTACGAAGCCCTCAATCCCGGTCTTTGATAAGCATGGTGGATGGATCGAGAACCAGCGCCTGCTGACTCGACGCACTGGGGGCGCCCTTCAAGGCAATGATATGAACGTCCTTGCCGGACGGCCTGAGTTGCAGAGCAACGTCGAACAGATCGTCCACGCCCTGGAGAGGCTTGGGCATGGCGCCGGGAACTGCCTCCTCATGGCGATGGGTATGCACGGCAAACCAGACGTGGAGTCCTCGCTTGCCGGCCAGCGCCTTTAATTCCGCAAGGGTTTTCCGCACTGTTTCGTTAAAGTGGAGCCCGTCGATAATTACTATCTGGGGCACGAATATGCCCTGCTCCGTAAGGTCGTTGATTCTCTCGTCCAGCCGGGGAACACTGAAACCCTCCACCTTAAATGTCAGGATAAACCGGTGCGGCAGTATGCTTTCCCAGAACCGGCTTATCTGCGCCACATTATACAGTTTGGTAAGATCGTCAAAAAGTTCCTTATACCAAAGCCCGACCTTGGTGACGGGATCCTGCAGGCTGATATGGAGAACGTTTTTCCCCCGCAGCATGCTGCTCAGGGCCAGTTGCACCATGAGCGCCGTTTTGCCCGTCCCGGCATGGGCAAGCACGGCGCCGAACCCTCCCGCCGGAATGATGTCTTCGTTTTCATATCCCATGAGTTGCAGGGGATTGCGGAGGATAAGCTCTTTTTTCAGCATTCTTATATTCCTGTCTCTTAAGTGAAATACCGTTGCCTTGCGTTTAACGGCGGTAGATAACTGCATACGCTGCTGCTTTTTCCTTTGTACTTATAGTATAAAACCGCCGAACGGTAAATATCCCAGATGAAACGGGACGGTGGAGCGGCGGATTACGCGGCGCTCTTCTTGCGGGCTGCGACCTCTTCGGCAATCTTCTCGGCAATGGACTGCGGCACCTGCTTGTACAGGGCAAACTCCATGGTGAACTGCGCCTTGCCCTGCGTGGCCGATCGTAAGATCGTGGAAAAACCCACCATCTCGGCCAGGGGCACCTGCGCCTCCACGACGCACATGACCCCCTCGTCCTGCGCGCCCACGATCATCCCGCGGCGCTGGTTCAGGAGTCCCATGACGGCGCCCTGGAATTCCGTAGGCGTTTCCACGACGACTTTCATGATGGGTTCATGGACAACGGCCTTGGCCTTGGCATATCCCTCGCGGAAAGCGCCGCGGGCTGCGGCCTGAAAGGCCATGTCGGATGAATCCACGGCATGCGAGGCCCCATCGTTGATTACCACCCTGACGCCCGTAACGGGAAACTCCAGCTTCGGCCCCTTTTGCAGGCACAGCCGGAATCCCTTCTCGCAGGCAGAAATGTACTGGGTAGGGATTGAACCGCCCTTGACCTCGTTATCGAAAACAAAATCCTCATCGGCAACGGGCTCCAGGTATCCCGCCACGCGGGCGAACTGCCCGGCGCCGCCGGTCTGTTTCTTGTGCGTATAGTTGAATTCCGCCTTCTGGGTAATAGTCTCGCGGTAGGAAACGCGGGGGTTTCCCGTCGTGACCTCGGCGCCGTATTCGC
>CAZTLA010000062.1:0-16522 GCA_964614365.1 uncultured Syntrophales bacterium
ATGAGGCGTACTTTTTCGTACGTCGAATGGCGAAGGATGAGGGAAACGCCGCAGATGGCCGTTTCTGCGCAGTCTGTTTTAATCCTCCTCGTCGATCGCCAATACCTCCTTCCCGATCCGCTTCCGGGTGAAAAATGGGGAGACCATGAACACCAGCGCCACGGCAAGGAACACGGCGGAAATCGGACGGGTGAAAAAAATCAGCGGGCTCCCGTCCGAGATGATCAGCGACCGGCGGAGCGAATTCTCGAACAGGGGCCCCAGTACGAGCGCCAGGATCAACGGGGCCCCTTCAAATTCATAGCGCTTCATGAGGTATCCCGCCACGCCGAAGATGTTCATCAGAAGCACATCGGAAACATTGTTGTTTACACTGAAAGCTCCGATCTCACAAAACAGGACAATCAGGACAGAGAGGATCGAATAGGGGACCTTCAAAATCTGCACCCAGAGTCCGATCAGGGGGAGGTTCAGGACCACAAGCATCACGTTGCCCACGTACATACTGGCCACGACCCCCCAGAACAGGTCCGGCTTGGAGCTGATCAGGAGCGGACCGGGCTGAATGCCGAGCACCATCAGTGCCCCCAGGATGATCGAGGTGGAGATATTGGTCGGGATCCCCAGGCTGAGCATGGGGACAAAGGTGCCTGCGTAGGCGGCATTATTGGCCGACTCCGGCGCCGCCACCCCCTCGATCGCGCCGGTCCCGAATTTCTCCGGGTGTTTCGAAAACTTTTTTTCCATCGCATAGGACAGAAACGTAGGGATTGCCGCCCCCACGCCGGGGATGATCCCCAGGAAGAACCCGAGGATGGTCCCACGTGCAATCGGTTTTGCGGAATCCTTCCAGTCCCGGCGACTGGGGAGAAGATTCCTGATCCGGGTGTCCACCGTTTCCCGTTTGATGGATTGACCGAGATTGTGGAAGATCTCGCTCAGTCCGAAGAGCCCCATGGCGACAAAGGTAAGCTCAAATCCGTCCATCAGGGCCGGGATCCCGAAGGTGAAACGGGGTTTCGACGTGAAGGGGTCCATCCCCGCCGTGCTCATGACCAGCCCCAGGCAGGCCGCCATCAGGCCCGGAAGGACATCCCCCTTGCCGATGTAAACCACAAAGGTCAGACTCATGACGGCAAGGGAAAAGAACTCCGGCGGTCCGAACCGGAGGGCAAAATCGGCGAGAGCGGGTGCGAACAGCATCAGGCCGATAACACCGAAGGTCCCTGCGATAAAAGAGCCAAAGGCGGCAATCCCGAGGGCGGCCCCGGCCCTCCCCTGCTTCGCCATCTGGTACCCGTCAAAGCAGGTGACCACGGAACAGATCTCGCCCGGAATATTGACCAGGATCGAGGTGGTCGAACCCCCGTAGGCCGTCCCGTAGCAGAGACCGAAGAGCATAATGATCGCCGAGACGGCAGGCACATGATAGACTGCCGGCAGCACCAGGGAAAGCGCGGCTGCCGGACCGAGGCCGGGAAGCACCCCGACGAGCGTTCCCATGAGAACGCCGAGGAAACAGTAGAGCAGATTGGCCGGTTGCAACACGATGCCGAAGCCGTAGGCCAAGCTCTGGAGTGTCTCCATGGTTTCCCCTTAACCCCGATAAACGGGATAAGTGCGTTAACGAAATTATTTTCTGCCAAAAAAACGCAGAAAATAATTTCTAACTTACCTAAAATCCCAGTACCCCTTTGGGGAAGAATACCTGCAACAGCGTGCCAAAAAAGAAATATGCGAAGCCCGTAACAACGGCACTCATGGCCAGCACCGCCCACCAGCGCCTCGCCTCACCCAGCCGGAAAAGCGCAGCCATCAAAACGAACGTGGCGATGATGAATCCGAGGGTGTCTATGACCAGGCTGTATACAAATACGCACGCCATCGCAATGATGACCCGTCGCGACACGGGCGGCAGGGATTTCTGCACCCGCCACCCCCGATAGACGAACGCCAGGGACAGGACGAGAAGGATCACGCCCGCACAAAAGGAAAAAAACCCCGGCCCCGGCTCCGTCGCGGCCCCGAGACCCAGGCGCAGGGATTCCCAGAGGATCAGCAATGAAAGCCCGGAAAATAATGTTCCGCTTTTTACGTTCGGCGTCATACTAGGGCAAGTCCATCATTTATTGATCAGGTTGGCCTCCCGAGCCGTTTTTTCCACGACCTGTATGGATGTCTCCATGAACTTTCGCAACTCCGCAGGATCCTTGTAATCGACCGTAAGCCCGGAATTTACGGCGCGCTGTTCGATCAGGGGGTCCTGAAATATTTTTGCGAGGGTGGGAACCAGCACACTCACCACCGTCTTCGGCACGCCGAGGGGGGCAAAGACACCGAACCAGGTGGAAAAACGGGCGTAGGTGTGGCCCAATTCCGCAGTGGTGGGGACATCCGGCAGATCGGGATGGCGTTTTTTCGAGGTGACGGCAAGGCCGCGCAGCTTGCCCGCCCTGATCTGGGGGGCAAGAGTCGTAAGCGTCAGGGTGGTCAGATCCACATGCCCCCCCAGGATCGCGGGCAGGGCTTCCCCCCCGCTCTTATACGGGACCGTCTTGATGACGATCTTGTTATGAGAGCACAGGACCTCCATATTGAACTGGCTTTCGCTCAGGATGCCTGCAGCGCCGTTTTTCAACTTTCCGGGGTTCTTGCGCGCATAATCGATTAATTCTTCCAGGGTCTTGAACGGCGAGTCCGCACGCACGGCGAACACGGAGGGCACGGAAACAAAGTATCCGAGCGGGACAAAATCCTTCAAGGGATCGTAGGTAGCCTCCTTGCTCACCACCGGCATGGTAATGAGGGAATTGGCGGAACCTTGCAAAAGGGTATAGCCGTCCTTTTTTCCCTTCGCTACGTAGGTCGCTCCCAGGATCCCCGTTCCTCCCGGCCGGTTCACCACAATCACCGGGACCTTCAACGCCTTGGAGAGATCATCGCTGTAGATCCGGGCGGAGGTATCGTTGCTGCCCCCCGGCGCCATGGGAACCACCAGTTCGATCGGGCGGCTGGGATATTTCTCCTCCGCCCGGCTTTGTCCGGGGTGCACCAGGCAGGCAAGACCGCAGAGCAGACAGAAGATCGCCCACCCGAATTTGAAGCGCTCCGCAGCAGGCCTCGAATTGAAAAACCTCCCGCACCCTGACTTCATCGTGCCTTGCGTTGACATTGTTCCCCCCTTTTTGCGTATCCCCTTTTCTGCACTCCGCCGACATCGACACCGCCCGCCGTGGTTGAAGTTCTCCGCGACGGGCGATAGCCGGGTTCATCACTTCTTCTCGAAAACCTTCTGCCACTTTTCCTTCGTCTTTTCTATGGCCTCGCGAGGCGAATTGATGGAGGGCGGAAACTCCTTGATCCAGTGATAGGGCTTGCAGGCGAGCATGATAACCAGCGGATGGTCGTATTGTTTGTCCGCCCGTTTCTGCGGCGACAGGGCCGGATCGGCAAAACTGCCCCAGCAGCCGTTCAGGACATGTATCTGGCTTGCCGGATCAGATATCCTGGTTCCCAGCGCCCAATTGATCTCGTGCATCTTTGTGGGATCGATATCGTCATCAACGATGATGATCCACTTGAGCATATAGGCCATGGCATAGGATCCCGCCGTGATCATCGCGGCCATCATGGCATGTCCGGCATATTCCTGCTTCAGCGATATGACGATGCCGCCATGAATCGTCGCACCCTCAAGGATCCAAACCCCCTTTACCCCCGGGATCTGCCTATCCAGTTCTTCCCAGACGACGCCGGCCCGGCGAATGTGCCGGCCCAGGGCATAGTCAAGGGGCATGAGCAGAGGCGGATTACCCTGAATGATGGGGTTGTTCCGGTACATGACCGACTTGACCTTCAGCGCGGGCAGGGTCTTTTCTTCTTTATCCGAGTAGTATCCCGCCCATTCGCCGAACGGTCCCTCCTGCCGGTCGTCAACCCCGGGAGGCAGGAGTTCTCCTTCCAGGACGATCTCGGCCCGCGCCGGAACCGGCAGGCCCGTGGTTATCCCTTTCACCACTTCCACCGGCTCCTTCATCAACCCGCCGGCATAGTCAAATTCGGAGACCCCCCAGGGAAGGGCAAAATTGGAGGCCGCCCATAAGATGGGGGCCTGGCCGCAGGAAACGGCTATGGGACAGTTTTGCCCCCGCTCCCAGTACTTTCTCCTGATGATCTCGTTATGCCGTCCCGGCGACATGACGACCGTCGCCGTGTTTTTGTCCTGAACCTGAACCCGCTGTGTCCCTGCATTCACCCACCCCTCGTCCGGATCCTGCGTGATCACCATGTCGCCCGTGCCGATATACCTGCCGCCATCGCGGATGTGCCATTTCGGAGAGGGAAATTTAAACAGGTCCACTTCATCGCCCACCTGGATATTTTCCATCACCGGCGCATTCTTGACCTCTACCGGGGCAATGAGCTTGGCGGACTTCTCCTTTTCCCGCCATCCCCTGACCTGTTCCGCGATACTCGCATTGACCGGCAATCCCAGGGCAAGGGCGGTACGCAGATTATTGGAATACAGGTTGGCAGCCACCCGGAAACCGCTTTCATACCCGGGAATCTTGTCAAAGAGAAGCATCGGGGAATCGGGATTCCCTGCCTGCCACTCGGTGATGAGACCGATCTCCATATCCCAGTGCGCATTTTCAATCGTTTTGCATTGGCCATGCTCGTTTGCCTTTTCAATGAATTCCCTCAAATCCTTGAACACCCGCACACCTCCTGAATGAATTACCCTGACGACTTCATAAAAATGGACGCTTTCCGATCAAAAATCGTTACGACCGGTCCGAAGCGTTCGGCGAGATTAGGAATACTAAAGTGGAATATGGTTGTCAAATGCATTGTTTTCACATGGCATATGAACAAGATTCATTCGTTTTATCCCCCCTCCAAGAGCGGATAGATGTCGATTAAATCCCCCGGCAACAACAGTGTTTCTTCGGACGCCAGCTTCCCCCCTACCGCCATGACGCCGATTTGGTCACCTTTTGTATGATAAAGCCTGCGGGTGAGTCCCCCCAGGGTTGTTCCGCCCGGCACCTTCACGGCAAACGTTTCTCCCAGACGGAATCCGGCAACGGGCTCGTCGGGAAAAACGAAAGACCGGATCGTTACGGTAATTGAATCTTCCTGATCCATAATTCAGTTGAGAGCCCACTCGATATCCAGTTCGACCAGCCGGGCTCTCGTGGGAATCCCCTGTTCATCCCATCCAAGCATCTGGTAATACAGTCTTTGCATCTCCGATAGCTTGACAGGATCCACCGCAACTCCCGGCAAATTGCCCCCCCTCCGGGGCACGGACATCCGTTTGGGCAGACGGTCATCCGCATCGCTGAATCCCTCGCGAAGGTTGAATATTCTTGCCAGGGTGACGCCCCGTTCCGCCGTTTTCATCAATCGCCAGTAACTCATGGGCCATCCCGTCACCGCTTCCACGGCTTCGCAAAGCTGTTTGTTGGCATAGGGGACGAAATTGCAAAAGACCAGGTGATTATTCAAGTGTTTCCAGAGGCCGTTGTGAAAAAGCAAACGCGTTTTCCGGGCGCTGAGTTCCGTGCTGGGAATCGGTTCGCAAACATCAATGCCGGCCCACGCGGCAAGAGCTCCTTTGATATACTGTGTGTCCTGTGCTCCCGAACAGTGGTCGGCTCCGGTGGCGTGGATACTGTAATGGAGCCCCATCCCCTGTTTCAGGCGGGGATCATGCATGGGAAGGTCCAGGCCTTTGACCTGTATGGCAAAGTCTTCCGCTCCCCGTCCGATGCGGCTCGCGGCGACCTTCGTACCCTCGGCAAGCAAGGCCCCCAGGCCCTCACGACGGACAATCTGTTCCAGGAGTTGCAGCATGGCTGGGGTATTGCCGAAGTTTACCTCATATCCCCCCGTATCCCGAGACGTGAGTAAGCCACGTTCGAAACATTCCATGGCGAAAGAAACCGCCGCTCCGGCGGAAATGGTGTCTATGCCATGGCGATTGCAGAGATCGTGGGCCTGACAGACGGCCCGGGGATCGGAGATGCCGCAATTCGAACCGAACGCCGCAAGAGTTTCATATTCTGGTCCGCCATAGACGGGGTCTACAGCCCCGGGTCCATCAACCTTAATCCTTTTCTTGCACCGGACGGGACAGGCATAGCATCCGTGCATTCCTACCCCGAATTGAGCGCAGATTGCCTGCGCGGAAATTTTTTCCACGTCGTTAAAGAAGCCATCCTGATAATTCACAACCGGCAAATTCCCCGTCAGATTGTTTGCCTCCATGTTGTTGCCGGTTCCGTATTTCCACAAGGCCGTCCCCTCTTTGAAATTTTTGGCCATCCAACGGCTTAAATCACGAATAACCCCGGGATTTGCCATGGAGGGAACATTCCTGCCCCGCACCGCAATGGCTTTTAATTTCTTTGAACCCATCACTGCGCCCATCCCGGTTCGCCCGGCGTTATGGCTGATATCATGGGCAATGGAAGCAAAACGGACCAGGCGCTCCCCCCCCAGTCCGATAATTGCGGTACGAATCAGCCTGTCTGCCAGTTCTTTTTGAATCTCGAAATGGGTCTGGGCCACTTCCCTTCCCCATAAATGCCCGGCATCCCGCAACTGGGCCTGTCCGTCCTGAATCCACAGATAGACAGGGGCGGCGGCCTGACCTTCAATGATGACGGCATCAAAACCGGCTTTTTTCAATTCCGCCCCGAAAAATCCACCCGCTTCGGACTCGCCATAGGCGCCGGTGAGCGGCGACTTCGCCCCCACACTGTTTCGGCCGGAACCGGGGAAAGGCATACCCGTTAACGGCCCTGTCGCGAAAACTAATTTATTCCCGGGACCCAGGGGATCGATCATGGGCGGGGCTTCCTTTAACAGCGTGGTTACAATAAAGCCCCGTCCGCCCAGGTAACGCTGATAATAATCATCCGGCGGCTCGCCAACGCTCATGGTGCCTTCCGAAAGGTTGACGCGGAGAATGCGACCGTTATATCCATGCAGAGTACTGCTTCCCATCGGGCACCTCTCCTTATCGGGTGAATTCGGCAGCGAGCGCATTCCCCGCAGCCTGCTGCGGAGAGCTTTAATCTCTGTCGGTTTATATGGCGGATCGTAACCACAAAGCCGCCCATAAGGGCGAGATCCGGTTCGTCAAGCCCGACATTGCGGCAGCTCGCTTCCGTTCCCGCCCTTCACCTGGCGATCCATTCCGCCGCCGGGGTGAGCAGGAATTTTTCCAAAGGAATGCCGTCGCCGCCGACCAGCAGCTTCCGCTTCGGATGAAAGGCCTTTTCAAAGGCGTCCATCCCCGGAAGGCCTTCTTTGTACACGCCGCCCTTCACCTCGATGGCAACTACGATTTTACCTGATCGTAGGATGAAATCAACCTCTCTGCCGCGCTCACGCCAGTAGAACAACTCGACGCCCGTTCCCGCGGCGCTGTTGATCAGATGAGCGCCGACAGCCGATTCCGCCAGCCGGCCCCAGGACTCCCGATCCTTTCTCGCCTCATCAAAGGTCAATCGTGATTGCGCGCTGATAAGCGCCGTGTTCAATACCTGAAGCTTGGGGCTCGACGCACGCTCGCGGACCTGATGCGCGGCAAACTTTTGCAGGCCGGTAAGCATGCCGGCGCCGGTCAGCAGTTCCAGGTAGTGGGCCAGGGTAGTCGTATTGCCGGCGTCCTGGAGCTGCCCGATCATCTTCTGGTAGGAAAGGATCTGTCCGGAAAAGGAGCAGCCGAGCTGGAAGAGGCGCCTGAGCAGTGCGGGTTTGTCAACCCGTGTCAAAAGGAGGATGTCGCGGGAAAGGGTGGTCTCGATGAGCGAGTCGATTATGTACCGCGACCAGCGTTGCCGGTCGGAGATCAAGTCTGCCGATCCGGGATAGCCGCCGAAATAGATAAAACGGTCAAGGTCCCAGCCGAAGGCCTCCCGCATTTCAGTGTAGGACCAGTGGGGCACGGGGATGATCTCAAACCGGCCGGCGAGACTTTCCGTCAATCCCCGCTGAATGAGGAGCGGCGCCGACCCCAGAAGAACGACCTTGAGGGACATCTTGTTGCGGGTGTCGCTGTCCCAGAGCCTTTTTATTACCTCGGACCAGCCGGTCACCTTCTGGACCTCGTCCAGAACAAGGAGCGCCCCGCCATCGTGCGTCCCCTCGGCGACAAGCAGCCTTCCCATTTCCCATTGCTGCTCGATCCAGGACCGGCTCTGGAGGGTAGGCTCGTCAGCGGAGGCATAATGGACCAGGACCTTTTTATCGTCCGTGACCTGGCGCACGATCGTGGTCTTTCCCGTTTGTCTCGGCCCGGCGAGGACCTGTATGAACCGGCGCGGTTCCCGCAGTCTCTTCGCCAGCGTATGATACATGGGGCGATAGTACATCCGCACGATCCTCCTTGATAAACGGCACAGACAACGCGCGATTTACAATTTACTCAGTACGCTGAGCGATTTTACTCAGCGCCCTGCATCATGTCAAGCGATGTTTGTTTGACCGGGGGTGCATCCCGCAAGCCCCGCCTGGTAGGCGGAGTGAACTTGAAAATAGCTATTTTCCGCGTACTCGTTAGAGCTGACTTTATCGGAGGCCCCACAAGACTCCAAATACAACTGTTGGTACTCGATTACCGGATCAGTTCATCGAATTCTGGTTGAAAGTTGCTAAGATCTGACAGCTTATTTTCAATTTCAATTAAATCATTATTTATTGCAGAAATGTTAGCCGCTCTCATTCTTTTCAAATGGCATTTACGCGTGTCAATTAATGTGATTCTTGGACAAGTAATGTAGGAACAGTGATCATCTATCGAATACAGCATGGTTAAAATACCCCGATAACGAGCGTTGCAAAAAACTGGCAATCCCACCGGAAATCTGATACTTTTCAGTACGTTTTAAGAAGGCCTCTCATCCACAACTGCTTAAGAGAACCTCTCCATGCAAAACGACCTGACATTCTTTACCAATGAACCAGGTTCCACCTTGCTTGACAGGTTCAAGAAGACACTCCGAGACGTGAAGTTTTTCGATATCCTGGTGGGATACTTCCGCACCAGCGGCTTTTACAAACTTCACGAATCCTTTGCATCCATAGACAAAATTCGCATCCTCGTCGGCCTGAATGTTGATCGTAAGACCGTCGAGATCATTGATGCGTATCACTCTCAGGCCAAGCTGGATTTTGAATCCCATAAGCGGACCAAGGAAATCTTTTCCGAGACGGTTACCATGGAGATGGATAATTCGCCGGACAGCTTTGAGACAGAGCTCGGCGTCCGGAAGTTCATTGAGTTCCTGCGATCGGGCAGGATGGAGATCAAGGCCTACCCCAGCGGCAATCTCCACGCCAAGGTGTACATCAGTCGCTTCGGCGAGGATGACCGGGATTTTGGTCGGGTCATCACCGGTTCCAGCAACTTTTCCGAAGCGGGCCTCATTGCCAACCGGGAATTTAACGTCGAGCTGAAGGACCGGGCGGACGTGGAATTCGCCCTGTCCCAGTTTGAGGAACTCTGGAAGGACGCGGTTGATCTTTCCCAAGAATATGTGGACACCATCAACGACAAGACCTGGCTTAACGACGAGATCACCCCGTATCATCTCTACCTGAAATTTCTCTATGAGCATTTCAAGGAAGACATCAACATAGATGAGGACTTTGAAACCTTCCTGCCGGAAGGCTTCATGGATCTGGACTACCAGAAACAAGCGGTCATCGCCGCCAAGAAAATCCTTGATGCCTATAACGGCGTCTTCCTGGCAGATGTGGTCGGCCTTGGCAAGACATTCATCTCTGCGCTGCTGGCACAGCAACTCCGGGGCAAGATCCTCGTCATCTGCCCACCGCTGCTGAAGGACTATTGGGAGGAAACCTTCTTTGATTTCGGCGTGCGCGGCTACAGGATTGAATCCCTCGGCAAGCTCGATAATATTATCAAAGAGGGCGCCGCGAAGTTTGACTTCATCTTCATTGACGAAGCCCACCGCTTCCGCAACGAAGTTACCCAGGGGTATGAAAAGCTCCACCAGATCTGTTTCGGCAAGAAGGTCATCCTCGTATCGGCGACGCCCCTCAACAATACGGTGGAAGACATCTACAGCCAGCTCAAGCTGTTCCAGGTGCCCAAAAAGAGCACCATCCCCGGCATCCCCGATCTGGAGAAATTCTTTGCCGGCCTCCGGACCCGCCTGGACAAGTACGCAAAGACCGATCCCCGGTATGTTGCGGAAATAAAAAGTGTCTCACGGGATATGCGGGAAAAGGTGCTGAAATACGTCATGGTTCGCCGCACCCGCTCCGAGGTTCTCAATTTCTTCAAGGGCGACATTGACAAACAGGGTCTGTCCTTCCCCGATTTGGACGATCCCCAGCGCATCATTTACACCTTTGACGCGCAGCAGGAGCGCATCTTCACCGCCACCATCGAACAGCTCAAGAAATTCAGCTATGCCCGTTATACGCCCCTCCTCTACCTGAAACAGCAGATCGACCCCTTGGAAATTCAGTCCCAGCGCAACATTGGCGGGTTCATGAAAGGCATCCTGGTCAAGCGCCTGGAGAGCAGCTTCCACGCCTTCGGCAATACGCTGCGGCGGTTCATAGAGTCCTACGAGAAATTCATTGCCATGTACGACAAGGGCACGGTCTACATCAGCAAGCGGGTAAACGTGTACGACTTCCTGGACGAAGACAACGAGGAAGCGCTTCTCAGTCTGGTGGAGCAGGACAGGATACAGAAATACGAGGCCGGCGAATTCAACGATGATTACATGAGTTGGCTAAGCAGCGACCTCAGCATACTGAAAGAAATACAGAGGCTCTGGGTTGACATAAGCAGCGATCCCAAGCTGGAGCAGTTCAGCAGCGACCTGCATTCCCACGCCATTCTCAAAGGGAAAAAGCTGCTGGTTTTCACCGAGTCGAAGGAAACGGGCGAATACTTGTACCGCCGTCTGCAGCGGGAATTACCGGGAGAAGTCATGTTCTTCTGCAGCACAGGCGGCCTCTACAACGGCATGGAACATAATCTGACGTTGGCCCGCGACCTCATCAAAGACAACTTTGATCCCAATAAGTCACGGAAGCAGCAGGACGGTATCCGCATCCTCATCACCACTGATGTCCTCGCGGAGGGCATCAACCTGCATCGTTCCAACATCGTCATCAACTACGATCTTCCCTGGAACCCGACCCGCGTCCTCCAGCGGGTGGGTCGTGTCAACCGGGTCGGCACCGCCCATTCCAGGGTGCATGTCTTCAACTTCTTTCCCACCGCCCAGTCAGACCTGCACCTGGGCCTGGAGGCCAACATCAAAGCCAAAATCCAGGCCTTCCACGATACCCTGGGGGAGGATTCCAAATACCTGACCAGCGAGGAAGAGGTCACCAGCCATGAGCTCTTCGGCGACCGTCTCTTCACCACGCTGAACGATAAAAAGAACCTGGAAGGAGAAGATGAAGGCGAACGGTCGGAACTCGAATATCTGCAGACAATCCGTGATATCCGCGACAATGACCTCAGCCTGTTTGAAAAGATCAAGCGCCTACCGAAAAAGGCCCGATCCTGTCGTGAGCAGTCGTCCGTTAGGGGCGCAGGGCCTGCATCCGATGCCGTCGTCACCTTCTTCCGCAAAGGCAAGCTCAAGAAGTTCTGCCTGGCGAATGAGCAAGCGGTCCGCGAATTGACCTTCTTCGAGGCCGCTGATCTCTTTGCCTGTCTGCCGGAGACCCCGCGCCTGCCCCTGCCCAAAGAGTTCTATCCGCTTCTGGAGCGAAACAAGCAGGAGTTCGATCTCCTCACCTCCGGCGAGATGGTCGAAAAAACGGGCCGCGGCAGCAAGTCCAACGAGGCTTACCTCATCAAGCGTTTGAAGGCAAAAGACATCAAATACTTCCAAGGGTTCACGGATGACGATGAAGATTTCCTCAAAGCCGTGCTCAGTGCCTTTGAGGACGGCATCATCCCCAGGAACACCAGCAAGCGGCTTAAGCAGGAACTGGAGCAGGAGATCAATCCGCTCAAGATGCTGGCCATCTTCCGGAACAACATACCAATTAACCTGCTGACGGGCGGACAGGCCGCGCCGGGACGGGAACTTCACACGCGGGAAGTAATCCTTTCCGAATACCTGGCGGGAAAAGTGAGCTGACCCATGCACGTCGAAGAAGCCAAGAGGCTCATCAGGGAAACCTTCCAGAACAGCTTCGACGAGGGCCGCTTCCGTCACTTTGCCAAAAACCTCTTCAACGATCTGGACGAGTCCAAGGCCTTTGCCTATCAGGGACAGTACATCCCCGACGCCTACAAGGAGCATATCCGTAAGTACAAGCGCCTTGGCAAGTACACCGATCCGGATGGGGTCGAGCTCGATGTCATGATCGTCAACCTGAAGCGCGCAACCTCCCTCGACCGCGCCCGCACCATGCAGCGCAACTTCATCGCTTGGTATCTCAAGCACCGCGGAGAAAAGGACGCCGCCATCGTCGCCTACCACACCGACGGTCTCGACGACTGGCGCTTCTCCTATGTCCGGATGGATTACCGGACGGCGCATGATGAAACCGGCAAGGTTCGCGTCAAGACCGACCTCACGCCGGCCCGTCGTTTCTCGTTCCTCGTCGGGCGAGACGAAAACAGCCATACCGCACAGACCCGTTTCGTGTCCTTCCTCGGAGACGATGTTCATAGAATCAAACTCGCCTCTCTGGAAGAGGCCTTCAGCATCGAGAAGGTGACGAAGGAGTTCTTTGAGAAATACCATATCCTCTACGAAAGCCTGAAAAGCGCCCTCGATGATATCCTGGAGAAGAACGATGCCGTCAGGGCTGACTTCGCTGAAAAAGGCGTCGATACCGCTAATTTTGCTAAAAAGACGTTGGGCCAGATTGTTTTCCTCTACTTTCTCCAAAAGAAGGGATGGTTCGGCGTGGAACGCGGCAAATCGTGGGGGACAGGGCCGAAGCATTTTCTCCGGCTGCTTTTCGATACGCGCCCATATGCCAATTTCTTCAACGATATCCTGGAGCCCCTCTTCTACGAGGCCTTGGCGAAAGAGCGGGATCAGGATTATTACAGTCGGTTTGACTGCAAGATCCCTTTTCTGAACGGCGGTCTCTTCGATCCCCTGAACGACTACGACTGGGTCCATGCCGATATCCACCTGCCCGACGAGCTGTTTTCCAATCAGCAAAAAACGAAAGAGGGCGACACGGGTACGGGGATTCTCGATTGTTTTGACCGCTACAATTTCACCGTCAAGGAAGACGAGCCCCTGGAAAAGGAAGTAGCCGTTGATCCGGAGATGCTGGGCAAGGTCTTTGAAAACCTTCTGGAGGTAAAGGACCGCAAGACGAAAGGCACATACTACACCCCCCGGGAAATCGTCCATTACATGTGCCGTGAGTGCCTGATTGCCTATCTGGATAGGGAACTCGTCGGCCTGGACGAGAACCTTTTTCTCCGGCGGGCGGATATTGAATTTTTGATCCGTTTCGGCGAATGGACCCAGGAACACGATGCCCATGTACACGAAAAAGGCGTAGAAACAGAACGCTACTCCTACCAATTGCCGGTGTCCGTGCGCGACAAGGCCGGTCTCATCGACGAGAAACTGGCCGCGATTCGCGTCTGCGATCCCGCCGTGGGTTCCGGGGCCTTCCTCGTGGGGATGATGCACGAGATTGTCAAGGCCCGCCTGACCCTGACCCGTTATATAGGCGATCAGGCGGACCGGACCCCTTACACCCTCAAGCGCCATGCGATTCAGAACGGGCTCTACGGCGTCGATATCGATCCCGGCGCGGTCGAAATCGCCAAACTGCGGTTGTGGCTCTCCCTCATCGTCGATGAAGAGGATATTCGGGAGATCCGCCCCTTGCCGAACCTCGACTACAAGATCATGCAGGGAAACAGCCTCCTCCAGGAGTATGACGGGATCAGGCTTTTTGATGAAAAGCTCATTGGCGGACCGGCAAGGGACGAGATCGCTTTAAGCAAGGAAGAGGCTAAAAAAAGGCAGTCGGTCCTACAGCGGGAATACGTCCGTCTTAAAAACGCAGGACTCCTGACCAAAGAAAAAGAAACGACCCTGGACTTTCAACTTCAGAAACAAGCCGACCTCCTGAAGAAAATTTCCAAACGGCAGGAAAAATTATCCGTCAACGGTTCGCTGTTCGAGTCCGAGGCCCAAAGAAAGGCCGACGCCTTGAAGACCCTCCACCGGGAACTCTTCGAGGCCTCCCAGAAATCGCGAAAAGATCGCATTCGCAAAGAGATCGAAGTCATGGAATGGGACCTCATCGAGGTGACTCTGAGAGAACAGAACAAGGCATCGGCCCTGGAACGTATCGCCCAATACCAGAAAATGAACGTCCGGCCCTTTTTCCTCTGGAAGCTTTCCTATTCCGAAGTCTTCCTTCCCTCCCATTCCCCCATCGAGGGGGGATGCAAGGGGGGTGGCTTCGACGTGGTCATCGCCAATCCACCCTATGTGCGCCAGGAATCCATCAAGGAATTCAAACACCAGTTGAAGCAGGCCTTCGGCTTCTTCTATTGCGGAACCGCCGACCTGTACACCTACTTCTACAAACGCGGCCTGGAGATCCTCAAGCCTTCGGGCCACCTCTGCTTCATCGCGCCCAATAAGTTCATGCGGGCCGGGTACGGCAGGAACACCCGCACGCTCCTCGCCGGCGAGGCAACGCCAAAAGTGGTGATTGATTTTGGTGAACTTCCAGTATTCGAGGCCGGAACCGACCCGTCAATTATACTCGTTGAGAAGAACAAGCCATCCAATAGTGTCTTCACTACAGCCATTATCAAGACCGCCGAAGAAATTACACGTGTTGAAAAGGTCGTTGACCAAAGGGGTTTTCAAATGCAGGTTGCGGCACTTTCACCAGCATGCTGGACGCTGGAACGCCCGGACGTCCTGGCCCTGATGGAGAAACTCAGAAAAGCCGGCAAGCCGCTGGGCGAGTATGTGCAGGGGAGATTCTACCGTGGCGTCCTGACCGGTCTGAACGAGGCCTTCGTCATCAACGAGGCCACCCGGCGGCAGCTCATCACCGAAGATGCAAAGAGCGCCGACCTGATCAAACCCTGGCTCCGTGGCCGCGACATTTGCAAGTGGAAAGCAGAATGGGCAGGGTTATATATTATCTTTACCCGTCGCGGAACGGACATCAAAAAGTATCCCGCCATCAAGCGTCATTTAGAACAATTCCAGGTAGATCTAGAACCGAAAAAATCTGATAAAGACAAACGAGGGCGTAAGCCTGGGACTTATAAGTGGTTTGAGATACAGGATAATATTGCGTATTATATGGAGTTTGAAAACCCTATAATTATCTATCCTGATATAGCCACCCATATGAGAGCAGTTATATCTGAAGATGCTTTATATACCGATTGCACAAATTTTATAATGCCAGCAGATAGATACATGCTGGCATTAATACATTCAAAATTATTTGATTGGTATTACAGGATGAGTTTCCAATGCCTTGGGGATCCTTTTAATGGGGGAAGAATACGTTTTAAAACCCAATACATGGAATTACTCCCCATTTTTCCTGCCACCGACGATCAGAAAGCCCCTATCATCGAGCGCGTCCGAAAAATCCTCGCCAATCCCGACAGCCCTACCGTCCCTCGCTTGGAAGCAGAGATTGACAAACTCGTCTATGATCTGTACGGTCTGACAGAAGCACAGATTGCAGTTGCGGAAGGAAATATATGATAACTGCTATAGGCATATTTATGATAATGGAAATAGGACATTGCTGTATCAACCAGTTGAAATAGATCGACGACAAAAACAAATCAATTTGAGAAGGACGTATGGAGAGGGTACCGTCATGATCACAAAATTGGTCGTTCAAAATTTCAAATCATGGGGAAACACCGGGAAGATCAGATTAGCACCCATAACAGGTTTTTTCGGCTCAAACAGTTCGGGGAAAACAAGTCTGCTCCAGCTACTCCTGATGTTAAAGCAAACGACGGAATCCGCTGACCGGGCGCAGGTTCTCAATCTGGGCGATGATCGCAGCCTTGGTTTCGAACCGACAGATCGCGAAGAAGAAAAACTCGGCTACGACGTTGAAAGCAGCGTTCCCGGGACCGGCAAGCTGCGGTTCATTGAGGTGAAGGGGCGCATCACGGGTGCCTCGACTATCACCGTCACCCGCAACGAAATCCTTTACTCGCTTAACAAACCCGACGACTTCATCCTCGCCATCGTGGAATTTCTTGGCGGCGACGCACACCGCGTCCACTATATAAGGCAGCCCTTTCAACGCGAACCGGACTTCGGTGTGACGAGCGTCAACTATGACTTTGCGGAATTATTGGAACGTGCGGGGGAGCCGTCATAAACCCTTGCAAAATGCCCATGAATGGATATAATTCACGGTATGAATGAAAATACATTTCCCCGATACATGATGGCCGCGCTGGATCAGCGTTTGCGGGTGATGCCGGCCGTTGTAGTTACCGGTGCCCGTCAGACCGGCA
>CAZTLA010000063.1:0-16510 GCA_964614365.1 uncultured Syntrophales bacterium
CCGCCTCGACGGTCATCGCGTCGGCGACCGCATCCTGGGTCACGTAACCGACCGGCGCCAACAGCGTCGAGAGAATAAACCATGCTTCGGCCGGCATGATCGCAGCCATTGCCTCGCGCTCGCCGAGCAACCCGACCATGATGAGCAGGCTCATGGCGATCAGCCCGGCGCCGAGGTAGATCAATCCGCTTTTCCAGCGCCAGATCAAATCAACGAGATGCCCCAGCGGCATCTTCAGCGCCCAGGGGATACCGGCCCAAAAGCCGAGGGCAGCGAGAAAGGAGGCCGGGAGGCCGAGATATTCCTTGACGAAGAACGTGCCGACGATACCGGTCAGACCCGAGATCCCGGCGGCCATGTAGACCATGAGCGGGGGCAGGTAGGACAGGCGCAGCTCCCTTCCCAGTTCGAGGATGTTATCGTCTATCCATCGGTAGAGTGCGGTAAACAGAGCGTTCATTTATGAAATCCTCCTGCATGAAGAAATAACTGGGGAATAGCAGGTAACGGTCATGGTTGATTCCCCTTGCCGGGGTTAATCGTGGACCCGGTTGCGGGGATCTCCTCCCGTCGCGAAACCGATGCCGATCAGACCAAGGCCGGCAATGGCAAACATCACTTCGTAACGACCATCGTTTGCCAGCCATCCGAAAGCCGCGCTTCCGGCAGCGATCCCCCAAAAAAGACTACAGACAAAAAACAAAAAAGCCTTGCCGCGGGCTGCCCGGCTGATCTCCGTACCCCGGAGCTGTAAGGTGGTGTGGAGACCGACGAAACCAAGTCCCATGATAAAGGTGCTTATCCCGAACGCCCATGACGACCACGTTGGTATGAGCATTAAAAAGGAAGCGCCCATCAGCACGCCGCCGGCTACCGCAGAGGATGCCGCCTATCATGGTCCCGACGCCGAGAAGGGCGATAAGCAGACCGATGGTGAACTGGTCCAGGCGATAGCGATGCGCGGCAAAGGACCCGATATAGGTCATGCCGCCCCACAACAGAAAGGCCTCAAAGAATATGGCTGTATAAACGAACAGGGCGTAACGATTCCGCAGGAGATCGGTGATACGTTCAGTGCCGGTCGCTGATTTGTTCGATGTATGGACCTTAATTCGCCTTCCTTCCTGATTCTTACGTTGGGGTCGGGTAGAAATACGATGAGCCCCTGTCTATGGCAACATCTTCATTTGAACTTCGCGGCGTGATTACTGAATGTGCAAGCGTGCTTTTACGCCGAGGGCATAGTGTCCGGCGGCGCGAATGGCGTTTATCATGCCCCGCGCATCGGCAATGCCCTTGCCCGCAATATCGAAAGCCGTCCCGTGATCCACCGACGTGCGCAGGAACTTGAGCCCCATCGTCAGGCTTACCGTGCCGTGAAAGTCCAGCGTCTTCGCGGCGATGTGCCCTTGATCGTGGTAGAGCGACAACACCCCGTCATAGCGCCCTTCCCGCGCCTGATGAAACACCGCGTCCGCAGGCACCGGTCCGGAGACCCGATACCCCCGCGCCTGCGCCTTTGCAACCGCCGGGGCAATCACGTCCATCTCTTCCGTGCCGAACAATCCCCGTTCGCCGCCGTGGGGGTTCAGTGCCGCCACCGCAAGCGCCGGGTCCTCCACGCCGAGCTGGCGGAGATAGCGGAGGCACAGCGGCACGGCCGCACAGATATCTTCCTCGGTGATCGCATCGGGAATCTGCCGGAAGGGCAGGTGGCGGGTGAGGAAGAAAATCTTCAGGGTCTGCACGAGGAAGAGCGTCATCGGCTCGCTGAGGGCGGCACGGGCTTTCAGGGCGGCGGTATGGTCGATGAAGGGCGCCGCCGCGGCCCGAAGCGACTCCTTGTTGAGCGGCGCCGTCACCAGCCCGTCCAGGTCTCCCGCCAATGCCGCGTCGATTGCCCGCGTCAGGCAGGCGAATCCCGCCCGCCCGCCGTCCGCCGAAACCATGCCGCAGGGAACCGTCCCGGTCAGGGCGCCCACGTCCACGTAGTCGATCGTGCCCGCCTCAAACTTCGCCTCGGCGGGCGCACTTACCCGGCGCGCGGCGAGGGTCATGCCCGCTGTCTTCACTGCCGCATCCAGCGTGCACCGGTCCGCATAGACCACCGGCCGGACGCTCCGGTGCAGGGCCGGATCGCCGAGCGCCTTGACCACGACCTCCGGCCCCACACCCGCCGGGTCGCCCGCCGTAATTCCTATCACCGGCCGTTCACTTTCCAGATTCTGCTCCTTTTTTTTGACATTTATGCTCTCCGCAAAAAGTCATAGAATATCCGTTGTCCTGCAGAATAGACGTTTGCCACGATCACTTTTCCCCAGATATCCTACCGTCCTTGCCTTGCGGGGGTCAATACTTCCCGCAGTCAGTATCTCATCTTTCACATGCACGAGAAGTACTTCGCCGAAATATACCCACCTGATTGTCTCCCCTGCACCGATTTCTATTTCCCGATAAAGACTACATTCAATATTAATGTGGGCTTCTTTTATTAAGGGAGCCTTAACCTTAACGGCATGAATTGACGTCAACCCTGCCTTTTCAATCTCATTTACGTTGCTTGGATAATCTCCGGATGTTGTTAAAAGGGGTTTCACAAAATCTTCGTTCATCATGTTGATCACAAAGTCGCCGCTCTCTGCAATATTGCGAGCGGTGTCCTTTCTTACACCGCTTTTCGATGCAATGGAAACGCAGATCAGCGGAGGTTCCCAACTGATCGGACAGACGGCGCTGAAAGGGGCTGCGTTATAAACACCATCTGCGCCCACGGTGGAAATAAGCATTACCGGCAGCGGCGCCATTGCATTGATAAAAAGCTCGTGAATTGTCCGTGGGTCGAGTTTTTTTATTTCAATGATCATAATGCCCCCTCATGTCGGTAAACTTCGCGATGTCGAATCTTTTCGGTTAATATCCTGAAACGCTTACCATGACCTTTCGATCTCGCGGCTTGTTATCGAAGTCAACCAAAACGATCTGCTGCCAGGTTCCCAGGACGAGACGGTCCTTGACCAAAGGAATAATTTGAGATTCTATAATCCATTGATCCATCCCGATACCATCTTTTGCGGCGGTTAATTTTAGGTAGTTACCGTTTTACGCAATCGAGAACTGCCTTAAGGAGCGATGCACTGTGACCAAGTTGCCGGTATGCCTCTTCCGGCGACAGAGTACGATTGCCTTTCCGGAGTTCATTGCCGAGATCCCGCGCAGCATTTGCGATGCGTGCAATTTCTCCGGCCAGGTCTTCTTCAAAATGATCGCTCCGCAAGGCAATCGGGTACATATTCTTTTCGATTTTGTCGATCCTCTGTAATGCTTCCCTTTCGACAACTCCGTCATTTGCCGCATGATGAATCTTACTGAATCCATCCAGCGGGGTATTATGCTGAGGCTGTGACAGGTCGCCTAGGTAATGGGCGCAATAGGCAAGATGGTATTGGGCATACTTGCCGTCCTTTTGAGTTTTCGCATATGCGCGCAAGGAAGCAATAATAGCCCCGTAAAGATGTCCTTCCCTATCGCCCGCATCATTGTATCGTTTCACCTGCTCCAGCACCATCTCCGGCGTAACGTTCCCGACACCGTGATTGTTGCTATAATGATTCCTGTCTTCTGTGAACCCTGCTTTTATTTTGGCAATATCAGGCCCGGCAGCGTTATACCACTTTGCATAACCGGCAGCTTTCGCGATCGCCAGGTGAGTTTCATCATGCCATGCCGATGCGGGTGTGCCATACAAGGAGAACGCGCATAACAATGTAACGATTGATAACGAAATCCCTTTCTTCATTTCCCGCCCTCATGATTTAACCATTACCAACAGCATCTTGAATTGTGTCAACGCCTTTAATGCATGCGGTTTTCCGGCAGGCATAATGATTATCTCCCCTTCTTTCGCCTGATGGGATTCTCCGGAAATAATAATCTCAGCCTCGCCATCCACGATTTGAACAAGCGCATCAAAGGGCGCAGTATGTTCAGTCAATCCCTGATCCTTGTCAAAGGCAAAGACGGTCACGGTCCCCGTCGGTTTCTTGATAATCTCTTTGCTGACGACAGAGCCGCCCTGATAGGCTACCATGTCCTTCAAATTCGAAACGTGCTGAGTCATGCTGTCCTCCATCAATGTTTTGCATTATAAAACCCGCCGGCCGTTTAAGGGTGTGTTACTGATACCATGCCTTGCCAGGAATCGTATCCCTTAAACAAGATGCATCTTTAGCATGGGGGCAATGTTTTCATAGAATTGTTTGTATTCCAGAAACATCTTCGCGGCATCGCTGCCGAATATATCGTTCCTCATTATCAGTAATCACTGATGTATCCATGATCCCAAGCGTATTGCCGTCCGGTCTGGCATGCATAATCAGCGAGCGGCCTTTACGGCCTGCAGCGCCCGGTTCATTCCTTATGACGATGTTGCCCTCCTTAAGTTCATTTTAGAGAAACAACAATTGAAGCTTTCCGCGGCAAGCCGCGGAGAATCTTCGATTCTTAAGGAACACCTTCATTCCCCATTCGCTCGCTTACCCCGCAGCAGGCTGCGGGGAATGCGCTTGCTACCGAATTCCGCTCACGATTACGCGCTGCTACATCGTTCTTTTCAGGTTTCCTCCGTCAGGAGACGGCCGTGTCCCGTCAAAGATTCCCGGACATGGATCATCTGCAAAACCTTCCATAGGGTGGCAGCATGTGAGGAAAGGACCGGCTTTGCCAGGTCCTTCTCCAACGGTCCGATGCAGGGCAGGGCATTGAGATTCATACAGCTGATGAAGAGGCCGTCGGCGCTTTCATCCCCGTTTTCCCGGCAGAACCGGAAGATTTCGCCGGGCGTTGTGGCGGCCCGTTTCTTTCGCGAGGTGATTTCCATGCTCCGGCTCTTTAAGAGCTGGAAGCCGTTGGCTTGCAGAAATTTCTCCTCAGCGGCATGCGTCTCTTCCCCATAAGGGCTGATGAGCACCATTTTCTTTATTCGGAGTACTTCCAAAGATTCAAGAACGGCGGAGAGGGTCGAGATGGTGGGAATTCCGGTTTCCTCTTCCATCCGGCGGCAGAACTTCTTGTCTCCGTCAATGCCCTGAATGATCCCGGAAACGGTGCAGCAATAGGCGATGCAGTCCACGTCGGCAGTGGCCAGTTCCCTGCCCGCCCGGAAGGCTTCCTTTTCCCTGCTTTGGTGACTCTGGCTTACGCTTCCCTCAACCAGGATCCGGCTGGCGTAAAAGCATACGCCCGCCGGGGCGAGACGATTATACAGTGGTTCTGTTATTGTTTGGCCACTGTTGACAATCAACCCGATTTTCCCGCGCCATCCCATAGACTCATTCATCATCATGCATCATCCTCTTCCGGAGTTACCGGTACTTCTTCAAGAGCGGCGTCGTGTCCTGCCGGTAGAACTTGAACCTTCGTTTTGCCATCTTGTCGGTAGCGTCCTTGATAAATGAAAGAAGCGCCCTGACTCAGGCCCGACGATTGAACAGCGTTCCGTAACCCGAGATCCGGTCGTCGATGCCCAGTTCCTTCAATGCCGCCCAGACCGTTGCCTGAACGGAGGTGATGACCGGCTTCTTTGTTTCCATTTCCAAACGGTCGATGCTTCCCGCAGTCCTCCACCGGGAACAGGTGAGGTAGTAACCGTCAACTTCCTCTGCCTCCCGGAAGGCGCTCATCGTCAAGTTATACGCGGCATCTTCCGGAAGCCTGCCGATTTCGATGTTCCTCTCGATACCCATGCCTCTGATGACGGGAACCTCGAAGCCCTTCTCCCGGATATAGGCGGCCAGAAGGCCGTTCAGCGGCGGCAGGTAGGGAGAGATCAGGGCGAGGCTCCTGATCCCCAGCGCCTCGGCAGCCGCGGCCGCGGCCGATATCTCGGTAATCACGGGAAGGGATGTGGCTTTTTCCAGTCGGGAGCGGAGCGCTTCTTCACTCCCCGCACCCTGACTCGCAAATACGGGGCCGCCGCCAAAGATCAGCACCTCCACCCCCTCTTGCACGAGGGTAAGCGCGGCCTCTTCATACCTGGCGTAGGCCTGCGCAAAATCATCCTTCGTAAGCGACTTGACGGCTGTTGCCACCTGCGTAAGCAGAATGTTCTTGGGTATGATCTCGTAGAATTCGTAAACATAATTGTCTCCCCGTGATGGAGAAACCTTGCCTATCCGCGCCCGCCAGGCACTCATCGTTTTGCACCCTCTCTTTCAACGCTGAAAAATATGGACCGTTCATGCCAGCGCCTCCGTTTTGGGAGCCAGTTCCATTATCGAGGGTGAGGCGCTTTTCTCTTGTATTTTGACGGCTTCGGAAGTGCCGCAATACAAAACAGCCCGTTCCCCTGCTATCGGCTTAACTTAGCTCCAGCAATTCGGTTTAGACTGACACCTGATTCCGATGCCTGAATAGCAAGATTTCTGTGAACTTCAGGAGGGACGCGTACCATAAATTTCCCACTGTATCTTTTGCCGGCAATCGGTTGCGGTATCTCTTCGCCAGTATGCTTCATATCCTTGATAACGCTCTCGACAATCTCACGGACACCTTTCAGAGCCGATTCCGGTGTTTTATCCAGCCAGCTCAAACTGGGAAATTCGGCACAGAGGCCTACATATTCCTGATCATCTTCAGACCAGGTTACACGGTACGTATAACGATCATTTTTCAGCGGCATGTTCAACCTCCAACTTCTCAATAGCCAGCAGTACCTGTTTTACCTGATACGCCTTAGCTTTTCCCTTATGATTTTGTATGTTGATTCGCGGATCTCCTTTCCATGGTGTCTGGTAAACATGGTGACTTCCGCCCTTCCGTCGCGCCTGACCGAAATAATGAATACAGACCTTGCTCAAGTAAGAAAATCGGACATCCGCCGGATTTTTTCTCATCTGAATAAGGATATCATCGATTTTGACCATGTATTGCATAGTATCAATACTGATATTTATGTCAAGCAGTATTTGTTTGGTTTCGTGATCCCTCATGGGTGTTCTGTGGACCATGAAAAGGGATTGCTCAGTTTTTGCGCCGTCGAAAAGCAGAAGGGGATAGTAGACCGTTCATACAGGCGCCTCTGTTTTGGGGGACTTTTCGGGAATGAGATAGACGAGGAAATTTGCTGAAAGAATCGTCGCGGCAAGAAAATAGAATGAATAAAGAATTCCGAAGCGGTCGGCAATGAGCCCGCAAATCGGAGGTGCGATGCTGGCAAACAGGGATTGTATGCCGAACATGGCGCTCACGGTTGTGCCGCCGACGTTTTTGGGAGCGAGGTCCATCATCCAGGCCTGCATGACCGGCTGTAAGGAGAACAGGAAGAACCCCAGGCATCCCAGCACCCCGATAAACAGGAACTTGAACTTGAGAAGGCCCAGACTGACCAGAAGCAGGCTGCTGATAAGAAGTCCCGCAGAGAGGATAGGGCGCCTTCCGCTTTTATCCGAGATTGATCCCGATATAGGAGCTGCGAAAATCCCTGCAATCCGGATAACGGAGATGTACACGCCGACCATGGCCGGGGGATATTTCAGTTCATTTGCCAGGTACAGCGGCAGGAAGGTGAACAGTCCCGACTGAGTCATGGAACGCATGCCGGACAAGGCGCACAGCAGAAGGATGCTCTTGTTTCTGGCCATGGTTTTTACGGCCAGCCAATAATCCTTCAAAGCAAGCCCCTTTTTTTTCGCGTCATCTTTTACCATTCCTGTCTTGGCGAGCAGCCCCCATAAAAGGAGCCCCATAAGTATCCCCGGAATGACGTTCAGGATCAGCACGTTTCTCCAGGTCAGGAAGGTCAGTGCCACACCGATGGCCAGGGGCGACAGAGTATTCCCCAGATGCCCTCCCATCATATGAACGGAGATCGCGAACCCCTTGCGCTCGGGATAGCGATTGGCAAGAAATGAAATAGCTGCCGGGTGCCACAGGTTTGAACCGATCCCAATGAAGGTGACCACGATTATCGCCACCACATAATTGGGGCTGAACCCGAGGAGAAAGTAGGGCAGTCCCGTGAGGGCCAACGCCAGGCCTAAAATCACTCCGGTCTTTCCTACGGTGTCCACGATCATGCCGCCGGGCAGGTTCACAAAGAAGCTGGAGAATGAGTTCCACCCCATCAGAACCCCGACCTCGCTGTAGGTGAGTCCGAGGTCTTTGGCGAAATAGGGAAGGATCATGTATAATGTGCCATGATACCAATCGGAAATCCCGTGTCCGAAACTGAGAGCCAGGAGCGCAGCGTTATTTTTTATAACCCTGATCCAGGAAAAACTCTCGAGTAGTGTGCGCAAGAAAATCCCCTTTGTAAACGTAATGAAGGACCAAGCAGGTGCTTTAAATTCTTTTTTCAAGGAGAGCGCTTAATTGTTCCAGGTGCTGCTTTTCCGACCGGGATAAGACATGGAAGATCTGTGCAGAATGTTCATCCTTCATCTGGCGTTCCATTTTGATATAAAGATCATAGGCATTGGTCTCCAGGGAGAGGGAGAGTTCGAGGATGTCTGTCGTCTTCTTCCCCTTCGCCCATCGCAGTGCCTCGCTGATGCGCATCCCTCCTTCCATCACATCGTCGCCTTCATTGCCGGGCGGAAGGACCGACTCCGGGAATCCCGGATCAGAGGCTTTCCCGGAAAATTCCTCGTAAAGCTTGAGAAGGTCAGTTTGGTGATGCTCCTCTGCCTTTGCCAGTTCACGATAGAGATCTTTTGCCTCCTGGTCCGTAACGGTGTCAGTCAACGCGGAGTAGAATTTGCGAGATCCGTCTTCGAGGTACCAGGCCAGGGCCATCAACTCCTCCGACTTTGTGGCCGGAGAAAAGTAGGCCATTCCCGACTGCGGCGCTCCTTCCGCCACCATCCCGTTCCAGGCATTGATCCCGCCTTCCATGCTGTAGACCTCTTTAAATCCTGCCTCCGATAGCGTGGCTGCAGCTGCCCGGCTGCGCACTCCCGCCGCTCAGTAGACGATGGTCGGTTTATGGGGATCGAGTTCGGAGAGGCGGTTCGCCATCTCTCCAAGAGGGATCAATCGCGCACCAGGGAGGTGGCCGCCTTCATACTCTTTTGGTGTTCTCACGTCGATCAGATTGAACTCAATTGGATCCTTCTCTTTTAAAAACCGGCGGACCTTTTCCGGTGACCAGGTTGAAACGTGTTTGAAATAGTTCAATATACTCATCACATCACCTGTCCATCATGGTTAATCGATGCCCTCTGACTTCTCATCGAGTTCTCCGGAGACCTGAAAGGTTTTCATGAATTTCCTGTCGATATAATCTTTTACAAGGAAAGCCAGTCTGCCCTCCCATACCCAGTTCTTTTTCCAGAAAATTCCTTTTCCGTTTCCCATATTGAAGATCAACAAGAATTCCTTCTGCGGCGTGAAGACGTCCATGTCACCCCCATCCAATGCGGCCAGAAGGTTATGGTGAAGAACCGGGCTTTCCCTCACGGCATAGACTCCCACCTTGGCCAATGGACGGCCTTTGAGGCTGATACAGTCCCCCCCTCCAAAGATGTCAGGATGGGCCACACTTTGCAGGTGCGCGTTGACGAGCATCCCCCCATCGGGGCCGATGGGAATCCCGGAGTCGCGAAAAAGAGAAGATGGCTGAATGCCTATGGCGATGAAAGCAAGATCCATGTCGAATCGTCTTCCATCACTCAAGGTGACCTGTCCTTTTTCAATGGCCTTCACATGGCTGCCTTCGATAATCTTCACTCCCCTGCCCGTAAGCGATTCCATTACAAGGCGCCGTGCTTTCTCAGGGGCATCGGCCAGGAGTCTTCTTCCTCCAATGAGGGAGAGCTCTCCTTTCCCCTGGTTGTCATGAAGAAGCCTCAGGAGATTAGCGGAAATCTCAACCCCTGCTGGCCCTCCTCCCACCACGACGAAATGAAGCACTTTGTTGATTCTTATCGCTTCCAAAATGGTCTGGCGGGCCTTGAGAAGGTTGATTACCGGTTTTACAGGAAAGAGATTGCCGGCCGGCGTCCTGGTCAGTGATTCGAGGGGAACTTCGCTTCCGGTGTTAAAGGAAGCAATATCGTAATGGACTTTCTCGCCGGAGTCTAAGAAAATAGAGTGCTCGCGAGGGTCAATCTTGATGGCCTGCCCTTGGATGAAGGCAGCGCCCCGGTCCTCGGCCAATTTCTTCACATGAAAACGCGCCTCCCGCGGTTGGTAGATTCCGGAGAGCATCCCGGGTCCCATGCCCGAGTAATAATGATAGGGGGAGGAACTGATCAACGTGACCTGATGGCCCAGTTTCTTGAAGTTGGCGAGATGCTTGAGGGAGGTCAAGTGGGCATGCCCTCCACCTACTAAAACCAGGTGTTTACCCATCAGCGATATCCACCTCCGGGTCTTTTATCTTCCTCATCGATTCGAAGCAATCCACCCGCGTCCTCCTTGGAAGGCTCAACCTGCCCGGTGATCGTGATGTAACCGCAGGGTTTATTTATCAAAATTATGAACCAATAGCAAACTTGATTATCTGATTAAATTATCTTGACGCAGAGGGGGACCTTTCCCTATACTCGCGCCGCCTTATAAAACGTTTTCGTCAAAGGTCGTCGACGTATGCAAGAGGAACAGGGCTGTGCACAAGGACCCGCAAAAGATCGGGGCAGGGGGTTTGCTGCGGGGTTTCGGGAAGTTCCCGGCGGCGTGAACGTTACCGCTGCCCGTCCTTCGTCCGGGCAGCCGGAAGGACGCGGCCTGCTTTTCGCGATTCTGTGCCCTTTTGGCTGCGGCTATTTCCTCTCCTATCTCCTCCGGAACGTCAATGCGGTCATCGCGCCCGATCTGGCCAGGACCTTCAGCCTTGACGCTTCCGAACTCGGACTTTTGACCAGCGTTTATTTTCTTGCCTTTGCGCTGTTTCAGCCGCTGCTTGGAGTTCTGCTTGACCGCTTTGGGCCGCGCCGTGTGGAAGGGTGTCTTTTGCTTGTTGCGGCCTCCGGTTCGCTGTTGTTTGCCTGGGGCGGCAGCGCCTTGATGTTGATTCTGGGAAGGGGGCTTATCGGTCTGGGGGTCAGCGCTTGCCTGATGGCCGGGTTCCAGGCGAATTCGATCTGGTTTTCCCGACATCGTCTTGCCGCGATGAACGGCTGGATACTTTCGGCGGGTGGAATCGGCGCCGTTTTTTCCACGGCTCCTGTTGAATGGGTGCTGCAATTGGTCGACTGGCGCATGCTGTTTACCGCTTTTGCCGTTGCCTTTGCCATGACAAGCGCGCTGATCTTCGGCCTAGTCCCCGAGCGGCGCGATCCGGCAGCGCATGCAACGATCAGAGAACAATTCAAGGGTTTTTGGCAAATCGGAAGAAGCCGCGAGTTCTGGCGCATTGCCCCGCTCACGATGATCTCCCAATCCACATTCATGTCCTTGCAGGGTCTGTGGGCGGCGGGCTGGATGAGAGACGTGGGAGGGCACGGGCGCGATGAAATTGCCGCGCATCTCCTCGTTGCGGCCATCGCCATGGCGGCGGGCCACATGATCATGGGCAATCTGGCCTCCCGCCTTGGGCGCGCCGGTGTGGCGCCCAGTTACGTCGTGGGGATCGGCATCGGAGTTGCCATCCTGGTTCATGCCTCCCTGGCTTTGGGCTACAGGGGAATGCAGCCTCTCGTCTGGTTTTTGGTCGGTTTTCTCGGTACCGCGGGAACCGTAAGCTTTGCCGTCCTCTCCCAGTCCTTTCCGTTGTCCATGGCAGGTCGGGCCAATACGGCGATCAACCTGCTGGTATTTGTCGCCGCCTTTCTGGTGCAATGGGGCATGGGCGTTGCTGTCAACCGCTTCCCCGTAGGGGGGGGCGGAAGTTATGCGCCGGAAGGTTACGCCGTTGCATTCGGCGTCACGACGGTCTTGCAGGCTATCGCTCTGATCTGGTTTTTTTCCCGGATGTCGCAAAAAAACGGGGTATAGAGGCTGCCGTTGATTTTGTGAGATCACACCGAGAAAAATGCACCTTCGTCATTGACAAACAATACAATAATAATTAAGTTACGGAGAATTATTTGAGTATACCACCTACCGTCGCGCAGTATCTTCCTCCGGCGACGCCCCCTGCAAGTCTGGTGGAACATGGCAAGGAGATAAATTCATTGACCGGTACGTATAGATGTAAAAAGAAGGGATACCTTATCTCGGAGGTCTGCCAGGAACAAACCTGCGAATGGAGGCTCAAGAATGAGTCATTCTTCAATTGTACCTGGGTGGCCTGCAATTACGGCCCCTTCACTCTCGAAGAAGTCGGTGAAATGATGGGGGTAACGAGGGAACGGATACGGCAGATAGAAGCAAAAGCCCTCAAAAAACTCCAGCATAAAAAGAGAAGAGACCAGCTCAGAGATTTTGCCTCGCCGGATAGTGACTGGAACAGGCATGGTTATTGACGGGTTCGCCTACCTGTTCTGCGTAACGATATCCACCAGGGCGGGACGTCTTTCTTTCTTCATGACCGCGAGCGCCCTCCGTAAAGCAGGTTCGATATCCGTACTTCGCAGGACCGGCCCTTCGCCGTAGGCGCCCATCGACTGGGCCAGCTTGGCAAAATCAAAGAGGGGATCTTCAATCCGGTTGCCGATAAAGGCGTTTTCCACCGGCCTTTTCCGTCCGCCGGCGACCTTTGCGCAATGTTCCTCGGAATTATAGTAGCTGCGGTTGTTCACGATGATGGTGAGCAAGGGGATCCTGTGATGAACCGCCGTCCACAGGCCGTTCGAAGTAAACAGGAAATCGCCGTCGCCTTGGAGGTTGATGCAGAGACGATCAGGCAATCCCATGGCAACACCAATGGATGCGCCGATACCGTATCCCAAACCTCCTCCCGGATGCTTGCCCATATACTGATCCTGTTTCTCGATATCCCATAGGCGGTGCACCCAGCGGTTCAGGCCGCCGTTTGCCAGCACCCATGGCTCATCCTTGATCACATTCCACACGATAAGGGCCAGGGTGGAAAGGGCGACCGGTTCTTCCTCGTTCTGCTGCTGTGCCCTGGCCAGCCACTTTGCCCGTAGTTTCTCGAGCCGTCCTTCCCATTTCCGTGATCGTTTCTCGATTTTTTGCTTTGCCGCGGCATAGGTCGCCGATCCCATCATTTCCCTGCACTTTTCCAGCAGATCCGGTACGAACACGGACGTGTCTGCGGAAATGAGGTCGTCCGTCTCCATTAACCTGCGGGAATCATGGCTCCAGCTCCTTACCAGGTAGGTATCCAGGGTGACATGCGTAATATGCGTGCTCGGTCTGAACAGGGGGGTTCCCCTCCGGGTAACCTTGTCAAAGGTGTGCAACGCGCCGTAGAGGTCCATCGTATCCAAAACCAGGATGTAGTCGGTATCGGCAATTACTTCTGACGCTATTTCCGCGAGCGCCAGGGGATGATTCGTGGGAAAATTGTGCCTCGTTTCCTGGTCCAGCACGGGAATCATGAGCATGTCCGCCAGCTTCTCCAGCGCATCGTAGGCTGCGGCGGAGCGACCGAGACGGTCCGCGATAATCACGGGATTCTCCGCCCGTAACAATTCGCCGGCTATACGCTCGATAACCTCCATAGGCGCGGTCGGTCCGGAGGCCGGTTTTAACCGCGAGGGGTTGGGAAGAGGCGGAAAGACTTCATATTCTGCTTCCTGGATGGCGGCGTCAAAACAGACATAAACGGGACCCGTAGGCTCGGTCATGGCCAACTGGTAGGCGCGACCAATAGATTCCGGCACGCTTTCCAGATCCGCAGGCTGGTCATCCCATTTCACATAATCTCGCACCTGATTGCCTTGCACCAGTGCCGTATGCGTCCAGTCCATGCCGGGTCTCCGGTTGGGATAGGACATTGGCCCGGTGCCTCCCAGGACAATTACGGGCACCCGATCGCACCAGGCATTGTAAATGGCCATGGTTGCATGCTGCAGACCGACGATGTTGTGTACGATGGCCGCCAATGGTTTCCCCGTCGCCTTGGCGTAGCCGTGGGCAATGGCGACGGATATCTCCTCATGGGTACATTCGATAATTTCCGGTTCGTTGTTCCCCAAATAATTAACCAGCGAGTCGTGGATACCGCGAAACGTCGCACCGGGATTAAAAGCAGCGTAAGGTATGCCGTATTCCCGCAGTACATCCACAATATAATCGGATCCGTATTTTCTCTCCGTAAGACGACCGGTCTTGCCGGCGTTCACCGTTTTCATGGTTTCCACCCGTGTACCTATTTATCGCGCTGCCGCTTATTCAGTTTTTCTTTTGGTAACTCCACACACCTGTCTTATGCTGATACCGCTCACCACAATCAAAAAGCGGATACCATGATATATATCCGCTTCTCTAAGCATAGCTATTATGGCCGCAAACGGCCTGCCCTTTCAGAGGAATAATTTCTGGTTACTGATAAAGATACCTTACACCTCCGGAACCAGAATCGACGCCCTTTTGCAACTCCGCCCTCAGGGCAGAGGACATTCCCTGGAGCATATATTCCCAGAGCGTAGGTCCTTTTTTCTTGGGGTACACCACGTCGGGCTTCCCTTTGATTCCGGCCATTTTTCCCGCGAGGCGCACCGCATACTCCCGGTTACCGAGCGCATCCACAAGGCCCATTTTTAGCGCCTGCCTGCCGGTAAATATCCTTCCGTCCGCGATCTTCTTCAGTTCTTCCCGGGAGAGTTTCCTGTTGTCCACTATGACTTCCAGAAATTGATCATAAATATCATCAACCAAGTTTTGCAGGAGCGCCCGTTCATCTGCGGTCATGTCCCGCACGGGCGAGCCCATATCCTTGTATTTACCGCTTTTGATAACCGATGATTTCAGACCGATTTTCTTGAGGAGCTCTTCCGCATTGGCAAAATACATAACCGCCGAAATACTTCCCGTAAGGGTGCCGGGATTTGCCACAATCTTATCGGCGGCGCAAGCGATAAGGTAACCCCCGGAAGCCGCCACGGCGCCCATAGAGACGATGACTTTCTTCTTCTTCTTGAAGTTCATCAGCGCATCATATATCTCTTGGGAAGGGGCAACGCCGCCACCCGGTGAATCTATCCGTACAACAACCGCCTTAATCGTATCGTCCCCGTCGAATTCCGCCAGTTGCTCTATTGCTTCCCGTGAATCGCCGATGATCCCCTCAATAGAAATAATTCCCACCTTTTCGCCGGAGACAAAGGCCTGCCGCTGCGTGGTAATGGCACTCAACCCGTAAACAAAGAGGAAAAAAACAACGCCCATGCCTATCAGAAGCAGTATGCCGAATATGACGGGATGCTTTCTCATTTCCACAGGTCAGTCCCCGTTATTCTTTTACCTCGAGTATTCTTATATCGGCCAGAGCCCTCCCCAGGTTGGAACCCACGGTTTCACTGTTGTTGATATATTGTTTTGCCGTATGGACATCCGATACCGTTTCGCTATCCTTAAAGCTCAGCCGCACCTTCTTATTTTTTAAATCGATGTTCTTTATTATGGCTGTTACCGTATCGCCAACCGCGTACGGGGGCGATGGAGAATCCCCCCTTTTAGAGCCCAACTCCGAAATGTGAACCAGTCCTTCGATACCTTCTTCGATCTCGACAAAAAGCCCGAAATCAGTGACGCTCGTAACTTTTCCCGTAATGGATGCCCCCGGGTCATATTTTTCTGCCAGCGCTTCCCAGGGATTCACTTCCATCTGCTTGAGGCCGAGAGAAAACTTTTCCTTTTCCACATCCACATTCAACACCATGGCCTCTATTACTTGGCCCTTGGTAAAAAGGTCGGAAGGATGATTTACTCGCTGTTTCCAAGAGATGTCAGACACGTGGATCAGGCCGTCTATCCCCTCTTCTACTCCAACAAAAATGCCAAAACTGGTAATGTTCCTGATCACCCCGTTTACGATGCTGCCTTCCGGGTATTTCTGTTTGAGCGTTTCCCAAGGATTGGCTGTCGTCTGCTTGAGGCCGAGGGAAATCCGCTTTGTCTGGGGATTAATATCGAGAATCATAACCTTGATCGGTTCGCCGACGGTCAAAACTTTAGAGGGATGCTTGATTTCTCTGGTCCAGAACATCTCGGAAATATGGACCAGGCCTTCCACGCCTGGTTCAAGCTCCACGAAAACGCCGTAATCGGTAAGATTCACTACACTTCCCTCTACAAATGATCCAACGGGATATTTATCCGCGATTGTATCCCAGGGATTTTCGGCAAGTTGTTTCAGGCCCAGGGAAACCCGTTCCTTATCCCGGTCAAAAGAAAGGACCTTTACACGGATCGTATCTCCCTTCGAAAAATGATCTGCGGGACGCGCGACCCTTCCCCAGGAGATATCGGTTACGTGGAGCAGACCATCGATACCCCCCAGATCAATAAATATCCCATAATCGGTGATATTCTTGATAACACCCTCCAGGATTTTACCTTCCTCAATCCTGGTAAGAGTTTCCTTCTTCTCCGCCTCTCTCTCATGCTCAAGAATCGATCTCCTCGACAGCACGACGTTGTTTCTTTTTCTGTCGTACTTCAG
>CAZTLA010000064.1:0-16225 GCA_964614365.1 uncultured Syntrophales bacterium
CGATTACGATGCGCTGGCAGAGCACCTGGCCGACGAAGGACATCTTCCACGAGTATGCCCTTGACTTCGCCAAGAAGATCAACGACATGACCGGCGGCGAGCTCAAGATCGAAGTGCTCCCGGCGGGCGCCGTGGTGCCGGCCTTCGGCGTGCTGGACGCGGTCTCCAAGGGAACGCTGGACGGCGCCCACGGCGTCATCGTCTACCACTACGGCAAGCAGAACGCCCTCGCCCTCTGGGGGTCGGGCCCGGCCTACGCGATGGACGCCAACATGCTCCTGTCCTGGCATAAGTACGGCGGCGGCAAGGAGCTGCTGGCGAAGCTCTACCAGTCTATCGGCGCGAACGTCCAGTCCTTCGTCTACGGACCGATGCCGACCCAGCCCTTCGGCTGGTTTAAGAAACCCATCACGAAGGAAGCGGACCTCAAGGGGCTCAAGTTCCGCACCGTGGGTCTCTCCGTTGACGTCTACACCGCCATGGGCTGTGCGGTGAACGCGCTCCCCGGCGGCGAGATAGTGCCGGCGCTGGATCGCGGTCTGCTGGACGGGGCGGAGTTCAACAACGCCTCCTCCGACAAGCTTCTCGGCTTCCCCGACGTCTCGAAGGTGTGCATGCTTCAGAGCTACCACCAGAACGCCGAGAATTTCGAGATCCTGTTCAACAAGGACAAATACAATGCCCTGCCGGACAAGATGAAAGCGATCATCGCCAACGGCGTGGAGGCGGCCTCGTCGGACATGTCCTGGAAGGCGGTAGACCGCTACTCGAAGGACTACATCGAACTCCAGACGAAGGACAAGGTCAAATTCTACAAGACCCCCGACGCGATCCTCAAGAAACAGCTCGAGATCTACGACCAGGTCGCGGCGAAAAAGGCGGAAGGAAACCCTCTGTTCAAAGAGATCATCGAATCGCAGAAAGCATACGCCAAACGGGCGGTGGCCTGGGACATGGATACCAACGTCGGCCGGCGCATGGCCTACAATCACTATTTCGGCGCCAAGAAGGCTGCGCCCGCGAAGGCTGAACCGAAGAAAAAGTAAAGGATTCACCGCATCATGAATCGGCCATCCGGGGGCGGATCGCGCCCGGATGGCCTTTTTTGGAGAGGATCCGCTATGCAGAAAATACTGCTCACCATTGACAGGATCAGCACGTTTGCCGGCCAGACGTTTTCCTGGCTCATCGTGTCGCTCACCTTTCTGATCACCTACGAGGTGTATGCGCGCTACGCCATGGACGCGCCGCACGCCTGGGCCTTCGATATCATGATCCAGATGTACGGGATACTGTTCATGATGGCGGGCGCCTACACCCTCTCGAAGAACGGCATGGTCCGCGGCGACGTCCTCTACGGTTTCTTCCCGCCGCGCGTGCAGGCCGCTCTCGACCTGGCGCTCTACGTCCTCTTCTTCCTCCCCGGGGTGACCGCCCTCTGCTGGGCCGGCTTCTATTATGCCGGCGATTCCTGGCGGATACTGGAGCATTCGAGCATCACCGCCGACGGCCCCCCGCTCTACCATTACAAGACGATTATTCCCATTGCCGGTGCGTTTATCCTGGTGCAGGGCTTCGTCGAGATCGTCCGCTGCGTCCAGTGCCTGAAGGAGGGCAAGTGGCCGTCGCGCATCCAGGACGTCGAGGAGGTGGACGTGGAGAAACTGAAGGCGTCGGTGCACGTCACCGACGAGGATATCGCGAAGCTCGACGAGTATGTGACGCACGGACAAGGGGGCGATAAATGAGAAAAGAAGCCTGGTTCGGATTATCTATCATGGCGCTGGTGGTGATCGGTGTGTTCTGGATGATGCCCCCGCCGTCGCAGTGGACGAACGGCCACCTGGGCCTCCTGATGCTCGCGATGATCGTCATCGCGATCATGCTCGGCTTTCCCACCGCCTTCACCCTTATGGGGATGGGAACGATGTTCGCCTTTTTCGCCTATTACAGCCAAAACCCGAATACGGCGGTGGCCCACACGTTCGATCTGGTGGCGCAGCGGGCCTATGCCGTCATGAACAACGACGTTCTAATCTCGATACCGCTCTTCGTCTTCATGGGATACCTCGTCGAACGGGCCAACCTGATCGGCAGGCTCTTCAAGAGTCTCCACCTGGCGACATCCCGGATCCCCGGGTCGCTCGCTGTCGCCACGGTTATCACCTGCGCGATCTTCGCCACGGCCACCGGGATCATCGGGGCGTGCGTGACGCTCATGGGTCTGCTCGCTTTTCCGGCGATGCTTAAGGCCGGATACAGCGTGCGGCTCTCGGCGGGGGTCGTAACCGCCGGCGGCACCCTCGGCATCCTGATCCCGCCCTCGGTCCTCCTGATCCTCTACGGCGCGACCGCGGGCGTATCGGTCGTTCAGCTTTACGCCGGTGCGTTTTTACCCGGGTTCATGCTGACCGGCCTCTACCTCGGCTACATCATCATCTCCGCAAAGCTCAAACCGAGCATCGCCCCGCCCCTCTCCGAGGAGGACGCGTGCGTGTTCCTGCCCGAATTCGCGGAAACGATCTGCAGGACTAAGAGCAAAAACGTCCTGGTGGGGCTGATCGGAGCAATCAAGGGGAAGCGCAACGCCGACGTCCCGATGAAGACGCTTATCAATCACATGATCATTGCCGTCCTCCCGGCGCTCGCGGCAGCGCTTGTCGTTCTGGTGGTCTACCTCTGGACGACGGCCCCATCGCTCGTGGATACGGCAGGCCTGCAGGAGATGGGCGCGGAGGCGCAATCGTCCATGGAAATGTCTGCCGATCCGGGCAGCCTCCAGAAGCCGGAAGCCGGCGGTCTGCAAGAACCACCGGCAGAGGGCGGTTTGCAGGAGCCTCCGACCGAGGGTGGTCTGCAGGAACCCCCGGCAGAACTCGGTCAGGCGGCGCAGGTTGCCCCGGCAGCACCGGCCGAGGCAAAGCCGGCGACGCCGGCGGTACAGGCGGCGCCACCTCGTCACGCCCCCCCGCTGGTCTTCTGGATCACCCTCGGCATCGTCGCGACAGGGACGGTAATTTTTTATGCGATCTTCACCTTTGCCCGGCTCGAAATATTCAAGATGCTCCTCGGATCGTTCTTCCCGCTGGCGCTGATCATCCTCGGGGTCCTCGGAACGATCGTCGTGGGGCTCGCGACCCCGACCGAAGCAGCGGCAATGGGATCCTTCGGCGGCTTCGTCCTGGCTGCTGCGTATAAACAGCTCAATTTCACCGTCGTTAAGGAGTCGGTCTTCCTCACCGCCAAGACCTCGGCCATGGTCTGCTGGCTCTTCATCGGATCGAGCATTTTCGCCGCCGCCTTCGCGCTGCTGGGCGGGCAGGAGATCATCAATACGTGGGTGAAGTCTCTCGACATGACGCCCACGCAATTCATGATCCTGGCGCAGGTGATCATCTTCCTCCTCGGCTGGCCGCTGGAGTGGACGGAGATCATCGTCATCTTCATGCCGATCTTCATCCCGCTCCTATCGCACTTCAACATCAATCCGCTCTTCTTCGGTTTGCTGGTGGCCCTGAACCTCCAGACGGCGTTCCTCTCGCCGCCGGTCGCGATGGCCGCCTTCTACCTGAAGGGGGTGGCGCCGCCCCACGTGTCGCTGAACCAGATATTCATCGGGATGCTGCCGTTCATGGTGATCCAAGTGCTTGCGATCTTTCTGCTCTACTTGTTCCCGCAGATCGGTCTGTGGGTGCCGTCCCTGGTGTACAAGGGATGACAAGGGCTTCCCCGCCGGGATTTTTTTCGGAGTGTGAGGAACTGAAAATATTTTGTAACCGTATTTCGGGGTCAGGAGGAAAACGATGCGACATTTCTGGTCTGTGGTCGGCGCCGTCGCCGGTAATTTTGTTCTGTGGTCGTTGATCACCAAGCTGCCCGTGCATGCGATGATTATTTTTTGTCTGGTGACCGCCGTGGGCTGTCTCATGCTTTACGTCATCGTGCGCTTCGGGAAAGCGCCGGACAACGATTCGTCAACTCAAGGGCAGTCGTAATAGGGGGTTAACTATGTGGGAAAAGCTGGCTGGGTTCGTTGCCATTGTCGTTGCCGTTGCGGCGTTAAGCCTGATAAGTATTTTTGAGCCGCCGACATTCGTCCAGATTATCTGCGCCTTTGTCGGCAGTATTGTCTGTCTTATCGGCGTTGTGTTTCTCTTCTCCGAGGGGCGGATTTTGACAAAAGACTTCCGGATTAGGAAGGATTCCAAGGTCGGTTAGTGTCCAAATCGGTTTTGGGCGCGGTTTCCGGGAAGAAAGGAAAATGCCGTGGCAAGATCAAAAGAAGACCTTATCAAATTCATCGAGGAACAGAGGAAACCCGAACACTATCAAGGACTGCCGCTGGAAGGGAAAAGGGTTCTGGATTTTTCGACGGTCATCGCGGCGCCCTACGCGGCGGCGCTCCTGGGCGACGCGGGCGCGGAAGTCATCAAGATCGAGAATCCCAAAGAGCCGGACGGCCTGCGTTCCTGGGGCACTATTGAATCGAGCGGGATCGAGCCTTACTATTCGATCATCGGCCGCAATAAATTCCCGGTAACCATCAACCTGAAAAGCGCAGACGGAAAAAAACTCTTTCTGGAACTGATCCGTGAGTCCGACGTGCTCATCGAGAACATGCGTCTCGGAGTCATGGATCGGCTGGGCCTCGGCCATGAGATGCTGCTCAAGGAAAACCCCGGCCTCGTGATCGGCAAGGTTTCCGGTTACGGCATGACGGGACCGCATGCCATGCAGCCCGGTTTCGGCACGCTGGCCGAGGCGTTCAGCGGCTTTACCTATCTGAACGGCTACCCCGGCGGCAGCCCTACCAGCCCCCCCATGGCGCTGGCGGATCAGACCACGGGCGTCCATCTGGCCTTCGCCGTCTTGCTGGCGCTCATCGGGGCCAAGAGAGGCGTAAGCGGCGGGCAGGTGATCGATGCGTCTCTCTACGAACCCCTCTTCGGCTACTTGGGCGCCGAATTCCTGAGTTATTCGCTGACCGGGGAGATCCCCGAGCCGATCGGCAATGAGCTCAGGGCGGCGGCGCCGAGAAACAATTACCAGACCAAGGAGGGCAAATGGATCGCCATGTCCTGTTCCGCCCAGAAGCCCTGGGAAACGCTGGCCAAAGCCATGGGACGGGCGGAACTGATCGACGATCCGCGTTTCAAGACCAACGTGGACCGGATCAGGCCGGACAATCGCATCCGGCTCAATGATATTATCCAACAGTGGTACCTGACCATGACCAACGAGGAGGTCCTGGAAATCTGCCGCCGCGAGGGCATCACGGCCGGCCCGATTCCGAATATGGAAGACATTGCCAAAGACGAGCATTATCGGGAAAGAAAGACCATCATCGAGATGGAAGATCCCGCCACGGGGATCATGCTCAAAATGCCCGACGTAACCTTCCGCATGCTGGGCCGTCCGGGCAAGATTCGTTTCCCCGGCCTGCCGCAGGGGTCGGCCAATGACGTCGTCTATCGGGATCTTTTGGGGTATTCCAAAGAGCAGATCGCGAAACTAAAAGCGGACGCAGCTATCTGAAGGGAAATAGAGGGCGGCAATGAATGTTTTGATATTGGGCAAAGAACAGAATGCCCATGAGTTCAAACGGTACTTGACCGACGAATTCCCGGAAGTCAATTTTTTCTCGGCGATCGAGGAAAGCGAAGTCGGCGACTTCATAGAAAAGGCTGATGTCCTGCTGTGCCTGCGCATATCCGATGCGCTGCTCGGCCGCGCCGGAAATCTGAAATGGATTCAATCCATGATTACCGGGACGAACTTTATCGATGAGCAGCCCTCCTTTCGAGCGCGCCGGGAGATCGTCCTGACCTCTTCGCGCGGGATTCACGGACCGCAAATGTCCGAATTGGCCATCATGCTCATGATCGCCCTGAATCGCAAGTTTCCCCGGTTCGTGCGCAACCAGGACCGCCGGGTGTGGGAACGCTGGCCCACCACGCTGCTTGCCGGCAAAAAGGTGGGCATTCTGGGGGTCGGGGTAATCGGCGAGTCCCTGGCCCGCAAGTGCAAGGCTTTTGAGATGACCGTTTGGGGAGTAGGCAGCGTCAAGAGGACCGTGGAGGCGGTGGATGAATTCCATACGCTGGAAGCGCTCCTCTTCGTCGCGTCGGAAGTGGATTATTTCGTTTGCATTGCCCCTTCCCGGCCGGATAACCGGAACATGCTCAATGCCGAAGTCTTTTCCCGGATGAAGCCCACGGCTTTTTTCCTGAGCCTGGGTCGGGGCGAAGTGGTTGATGAAAACGCCCTGATCGAGGTCCTTCAGGAGCGGAAAATAGCCGGCGCCGCCCTGGATGTATTTTGGCAGGAGCCACTGCCCACGGATTCTCCCCTCTGGACGCTGGACAATGTCATCATTACGCCCCACGTCGGCGGCATGACCGATGTGTATGTCCGGCAGGCGGTGAAGATATTTCAGGAAAACCTGAGACGATACCTCAAGGGGGAACGGCGGGACCTCATTAATTTGATCCCCCGGACGTAACCCCAATAAACAGCACAAAGGAGGCTTATCATGGGCAAGATAGAATTGGTGGATCTCAGTCACCCGTTTGGGGATAAATGTCCGCTCTGGCCCTATTTCCCCGATGTGAAGATCGAGAGATTTCATTATCACGCGAAATCCGGGGTGCTGTCGCAGCAGATTACCACATTCATGCATTGCACGACGCATGCGGATTCGCCTGCGCACGTGATCGAGGGCCTGCCCTATACGGATGAGATTCCGTTGGATAAGTATTACGGGACCGGGGTCGTGGTGGACATCCCGAAGGGGAAGTGGGAGGTGATCACCGCTCAAGATCTCGAAAACGCCAGGCCCAGGATTGAGCCCGGCGATATGGTGATCGTCCATACGGGCTGGCATCATTACTGGGGCGACAACCGGAAGTATTTTGCCTATTCGCCGGGGCTCTACAAGGAGGCCGGCGAGTGGTTTGTGGAGCGGGGCGTGAAGTGCGTGGGCGTCGATCAACAGGCATTGGACCATCCCCTTGGGACGGCGATCGGGCCGCACGGTCCGGGCGGGCCTCTGTTGCCGGATGTCAATCGTGAATATGAAAAGGAAACAGGACGGAAGGTCATCGACGACTTCCCCTACTGGGAGCCTTGCCACAAGATCCTGATGAGCAACGGAATCATGGGTTATGAAAACGTCGGCGGCGATCTCGACAAGGTCGTCGGCAAACGGGTGACGCTGGCCGGCTTCCCGATCCGCTGGGAAAAGGGCGACGGTTCCATCGTCCGGCTCGTGGCCATCGTGGACAAAGGCGATCAGTAGACAGCAATACGGAGGAGATGACGATGAAGAAGATTTCTTTGAATGACGTAAAACCGTATGAGGCGCCGGGCCATTTCAACATGACCGCCCTCAGGCTGCACGGCAGGGAGGAGTCGGGCGCCAAGAGGTTCTGGATGGGCCTTTCCCATTTTCTTCCCCAAGGCGGGGCGGAGTTTTCCGCGACCCCGAACGAGAAGATCTACTTTGTGCTCGAGGGCGAAGTGACGGTCAAAACCGACAAGGAAGAGATCGTTCTGGGGCCTTACGATTCGCTCTATATCGGGGAGAACGAAGGACGGTCAATCGTGAACAAGACGAACAAACCCGCCAGCATGCTTGTCGTCATCAACTACACCGAATAGTGAGGAGCGAAAAATGAAGAAGCGAACCCTGCCTGAGATCAAGAACCTCTTCGATCTTTCCGGAAAGGTGGCCATCGTAACCGGCGGCTCCGGGGGATTCGGGAGGGCGGCAGCCCGCGGTCTTGCCGCCTACGGCGCGGACGTGGTGGTCACCAGTCGGACCCTCGCCTCCCTGGAAGAAACCTCAGCAGAGGTCAGAGAGACGGGGCGCAAAGCGCTGCCGATCTCCTGCGACGTGGCGGACGCGGCGAGCGTGGAGGCGATGGTCGCCCGGACGGTGCGGGAGCTGGGAAAGGTAGATATCCTGGTGACGGGCGCCGGCATCGCGTACCGCGAGCCCGCCGAGGAGATGGATATCGCCCAGTGGCAGAAGGTTATGGATGTGAACGTGAAGGGGACCCTCCTGTGCTGCCAGTCCGTCGCCCGCCACCTGATCAAGAGGGGCGAAGGGGGGAAAATCGTCACGGTATCCTCGGTCCGCGGCAGCCAGGGCCACCCGGCCGGTTATTCCGCCTACGGCACCAGCAAGGGGGCGATCCATCTTTTGACCAAGCAGTTGGCATGCGAATGGGCGCAGTACCGGATCAATGTCAATTCCATCGCCCCCTGTATCTTCTGGACCCCCTTGACCGCACCGATACTCAACGATCCCGATCTGTACAAGATATTCATGTCCCGGATACCGATCGGGCGGGCGGCGGAACCCGAAGACTTCATCGGCGCCTCGGTCTATTTGTCCTCGGAGGCGAGCGACATGGTCACCGGCCTGATCCTTTACGTGGACGGCGGCAGTGTCGCCGGGTAACTTTCCATGAGCAGCCGCCATCACATCAACAGCGTCCTGGTCGTCGGCGCCGGACTTATGGGAACCGGGATCGCCCAATTGTTCGCCGCGCGGGGATACCCGGTCGCCCTGACCGACTTGAGCGAGAAGATCCTCGCCGACGCGCTGGTCAATATCCGGCGGAGTCTCGAACGCATGGCCGAGCAGGGGCTTGCGGAGGCCTCCGGGATTGAAGCGGCAGTGGGGAGGATCAGGACCACCGGCGACTTCGAGGAAGCGACCCGGGGCGCGGGGTTCGTCGTGGAGGCGGCATCCGAAAATCTCGCCCTCAAACAGGAGATATTCCGCCGCCTCGATGCCCTGTGTCCGCCGGAGGTGGTTCTCGCCACGAACACATCGGTCATCAGCATCACAGAGATTGCCCGGAGGGCGACCCATCAGGAGCGGATCGTCGGGACCCATTTCTGGAACCCGCCGAACCTGATCCCGCTGGTGGAGGTGGTTCCCGGGGAACGCACCGCGCCCCGGTCCGTGGAGATCGCCTTTTCGCTCCTGGCCGCACTGGGAAAGCATCCGGTGCGGGTCAAGCAGGATGTCCCGGGGTTTGTGGGCAACCGTCTGCAGCACGCCCTCTGGCGGGAGGCGGTCTCCATCGTGGAGCGGGGCATCGCCGACGCGGACGTGGTGGACGAGGTGGTCAAGTACGGTTTCGGCATGCGCCTGCCGGTCCTGGGTCCGCTGGAGAACGCCGAACTGGTCGGGCTCGATTTGACCCTGGCCATTCACGACTACATCCTCAAGCATCTGGAAAGCTCCCCCCATCCCTCTCCCCTCCTGGTCCGGAAGGTGGAAACGGGTGATTTGGGATTCAAGAGCGGCGTTGGCTTTCGCGAATGGGACCACGAGAAGATGAACCGGGTGCGGACGGACCTGGAGATGCACCTGTTCCGGTGGTTACAGGAACATCACAGCCCGTAGCCGGGACACTATACGGCAGGAAGGACGACCATGGAACCTCTTATCATTACCACGGCCATCACGGGCGCCGCGACGGTGCCGACCCTGACGCCTTACCTCCCCTGGAAAACCCGGGACATCATCGATTCGGCCGTCTCCTCGGCGGAGGCGGGGGCGGCCATCGTCCACATCCACGCGCGCAATCCCGTGGACGGTTCGCCATCCTCCTCACCCGATGTCTTTGCGGAAATCATGTCGGGCGTCAAGGCGCGTTCTGATGTAGTCATTTGCATGACGACGGGCGGATCGCCGGCCATGACCGTTCAGGAGCGAACGGCCAACGTGGCCCGCTTCGCGCCCGAGATGTGTTCTTTCAACCTGGGATCGATGAATTTCGCACTCCATCAGCCCCTCAAGCGCATCAAGGAGTGGCGTTTCGCGTGGGAACCGAAATACCTGGAGGCCTCCAAGGACTTCGTCTTCAAGAACACCTTTGCCGATCTCGAACATCTCTGCGCCCTGGTCCGGCAGCACGGGACTAAGCCAGAGCTCGAGGTTTACGATGTGGGGCATCTTTACAATCTGGCCCATATCGTGGGAGAAGGGATGATCCAGCCGCCACTGCACATCCAGTTCGTCATGGGGGTTTTAGGCGGCATTGGGACCATGCCGGAGGATCTCACGTTTCTCAAGCGCAAGGCCGACACCCTGTTCGGTTCCGACTCCACCACCTGGTCTGTTTGCGCCACGAGCAGCGGCCAGTTCAATCTGGCGCCGATCTCCATCCAGATGGGAGGCCATGTCCGGGTGGGTCTCGAGGATAACATCTACCTCAGAAAGGGCGTTCTGGCGGAGTCCAACGCGCAACTGGTCGAGAGAGCCGTCCGCATGGCCGGAGACATGGGCCGGCCGGTCGCGTCGCCCGCCGAGGCGAGGAATATCCTCGGCCTGAAGGGAATCGGCCAGGTCGGATACTGAGGACTCATCTGGTTAAAACCTCGCATCCCTTCCCGGACAGATAAACCGTGTCCCCGATCTTCGGACAAAATAGTCCTTGTTTCGGAAGGCCTGAATGACCATCTTTCTTTACCGGGCCTGGCAATCATCCTGCGGAAGTCTTCCGCCCCTTCCAAACGAGCCTCGCGCCTGACGGCCGCCTCCGGGAGCTTTTCGTCGGGTTCTTGAAAGGGTGTATCGGCAATGACATCAAAGGCACTTGCTTGGCCGCTTGCATATAAAGCTTCCCAAAGAGTTCCACCATCTGCTCCAGTCCCCGCGAGCTGATGTCCTCGAAGAAACGGCTCTTTTGAATGCCTTTTTCCGGGGCAACGCATTGCCGGGCAAAATGCTTCTCCTTGAGGACCTGTAGGAGGTGCCGTCCTGAATGATGCTCTTCGAGATGGAAACACACCAGTCAAGTGTTTTTTTGCATCCGCTGAATATTTTCTCCGCCTCTTGTTATGATGATACCCGTGGCGATCTATAACCCTACACGCAAGTCCTTAACCGGACATCGCTGAGCAGTACCGAGGGGGCAGGAGCAAGGGAAAAAAGGCTTCTGCCCCTTTGCCTAACGCCGTGTGCCGGATGATAGCTGTTGACATACAATCGGGACTTCCCTATATTTCGCCTGTCCGAAAGCAATGTTTTATCAAATCATATTTCCAAAAAGGGGGATACTGTATGAACAGACAGGTGGTGCGCTTCCTTGTTTTGGCAATATTGTCTCTCGTCATGGTGTTTCCGGGTCCGCTCTTGGCGGCGCCTTTTTACGCCGGCAAAACACTCCGAATCGTCGTGGGGTCACGGCCGGGTGGCGGATATGACCGCATGTCCAGGCTTCTGGCCAAGCATCTGCCGGCCTTTCTACCCGGCAAGCCCAACATCATCGTGGAGAATAACCCCGGCGCCGCCAGCATGATTGCCGCCAACAACCTGTACAATCTCGAAAAGCCGGACGGCATGACGATCGGTTGCTTCAACCAGGGACTGCCCTTCGCCCAGTTGCTCAAATCTCCCGGCGTACGGTTTGATATGACGAAATTCGCCTGGATCGGTTCCACCTCCCGCGAGGCCAGCCTCTTTACCGTCCGCAGCGATCTGCCCTACCGGTCCGTGAACGATCTGCGCAAGGCCGGTGAACCGATCCCCCTGGGCAGCAGCGGCCCGGAGAACCAGAACTACCAGTTTCCCGTCCTGTTGAGGGAGTTCGCGGGGTTTAACTTCAAACTGATCACCTATCCTTCGGCCACGGAAGCGCTGTTGAGCCTGGAGCGCAAAGAGACCGACGGGCAAGCCGGCACTTACAGTTCCCTCACCCCCTATATCAAACGGGGGTTGATCCGTCCCCTGATCCGTGGCCGGATCACGGCGCCGGGGGTCGAGAGCCTGCCGGTGGATGAAGATCTCACCACCGATGTGCGGGGCAAGACGATCATGGCCCTGCGCTCGGGGGCGGATACGAATGCCCGGCCCTATGTGGCCCCGCCGAGGACCCCGCCGGAAATCATGAAGATGCTGCGGGATGCCTTCGCGAGGGTCACCAAAGATCCCGCCTTCCTGGCGGAAGCGGAACGAAGCTCCGTCGCGATCCAATTCACCCCCGCCGAGGAAAGCCTGAAGATCGTCCAGTTCATTTTGAATCAGCCGGACGACGTGGCGCGTGATTTCGGGAAGCATATCAAGTTTTAAGCCGCCGCATTCGGGCGGTGTTCGGTCCACAGGAAAGGGGAGGAGAAGAGCATGTACGGATGGCGCGCCCGTATCGGGCATATTTATCCGGCCGTCGTGGCCGAGACCATTTTCAATGATTTCTTCAGCATGGTTCCCGCCGGCGTCACCCTGGTCATGAACATGCTTTCCATCAAGATACTCAAACAGGAGGACCTGGAGCGCGCCTTCGCCGAAATCGACCGAGCCGCCCTGGTGCTTGCCGAACGGAAGCCGGACATCATCATTATCGGCGGGGCGCCGATGATCCGCCTGAAGGGCGCGGGGAGCGACGTGGAGCTGATCCGGCGCATCCAGGAAAAAACGGGGATCATGACGACGACCAGCCAGACCGCCGCCATCGAGGCCTTCCGGGAGCTGGGCGCGGTAAAACTTGCCGTAGCCTCGCCTTACCACGACGACCAGAATGAGCAGGTCAAAGCGCTCCTGCAAGCCGCCGGCTTTGAAGTCCTGAATATCGCGGGCCTGCGAAAAAACGTCGTCGAGATTCACGAGGTGCCGCCCGCCGTTGCCTACCGGCACGCCAAGAGCGTTTTCCTGGGGGCGCCTGCGGCCCAATTGCTGTATGTGCCCTGCGCCCATTTCAGCGTGCCGGACATTGCGCTGCTGGAACGGGAGATCGGCTGTCCCGTGGTCACGAGCACCATGGCCATGATCTGGTATGCATTCAAGAAACTGGCTGTGAAGCCGGCCATCGCCGACCGGGGCCGCCTGCTGGCCGGTCTGGGATAACGCGTCACGACGGCGGGGCTTCGCCGGAAAACAAAAGCCATTGCGCACGAGAAGAACGAGGAGGAAACGATGTACGGATGGAGAGGAAAAATCGGTCATATTGCACCGTCACGGGGAGACATCTTTGTTTACGAATTCTACCGGATGGCGCCCCGGGGCGTGGTACTGTTCAACAGTACCGGCACAATCCGTCAGCTCGACCGGAACAACATTGAACGGCAGCTCGACCGGGTCGAGGCGGCGGCGATCGACCTGGCCGAAAACGAACTGGACCTGATCATCATCGGCGGTTCGCCGCTCTTTACCTCCCAGGGGGTGGGCAGCGACATCAGCGCGGCGCGGCGCGTTCAGGAAAAGGTGGGGACGCCGGTGACGACGGGGGTGACGGCGGAGGTGGAAGCCATGCGGGCACTGGGAATGAAAAAGGTGGTGGTCGTGACGCCCCACCAGCCGCAGATGGATGCCATGATGAAGGATTTTCTGGAGGGTTCCGGATTTCAGGTGCTCAATATCGGCGGCATGGGCTGCCTGCGCAATGCCGAGATATCCAAGCTGCCGGAGCATGCCTCCTACCGCCTGACCAAGAAACTGTTCTTCGAGGCCCCGGAACGGGCGGACGGCGTGTTCATCCACTGTCCCCGCTGGCCGACGATCGGGAGCATCGAACTGCTGGAACAGGAGCTGGGGTGCCCCGTGATCACCAGCAGCCAGAGTTACACCTGGTGGGGCTTGAAGCTCACGAACATCAGAGAGCCCATAGCCGGTTATGGGCGCCTTATGCGGAGTCTGGCCTGAAAAAAGGAGGGTCCGACAATGAACATCAAGGGGAAAGTCGCCTTCATTGCCGGCGGCGGAGGGGCGATCGGCGCCGAGATTGGGCGGACGCTTGCCCGGCAGGGCGTTGCGATCGCCCTGGGAGACAAGAACGGAGCTGCGGCGGAGGCGGTTGCGGAACAAATCCGGAAGGCGGGGGGCAAATCCCTGGGACTGGCCGTTGACGTCACCGACAAGAAAAGCGTTGAACACGCGGTGGGCCGCGCCGCCGAGGTCCTGGGAGGAATCGACATCCTGGTGAATTGCGCCGGGATCTATCCCCATTCTCCGGTCGTGGCGATGGCGGAAGAGGAATGGGATCTCGTCGTGGATATCCTGCTCAAGGGCGCCTTTCTCACCTCACAGGCCGTACTGCCGGGGATGCTTGAGCGCCGATACGGCAAGATCATCAATATCGCGTCCAACCACGCCTTCAAAGGCGGCGCCAAGGCCGCCCATTACTCGGCCGCGAAGGCGGGGGTGCTGGCCTTTACCAAATCCCTGGCTCTCGAGGCGGCGCCGGACGGCATAACGGTCAATTGCGTTTCTCCGGGTATAACGGATACTCCCATGCCTCATGCCGTGCTCACCGACGCCGCGCTGGCCGAGCGGGCCAAAAAAATTCCCCTGGGGCGTCTGGGGTTGCCCGAGGACGTTGCCGATGCCGTCGCTTTCCTGGCGTCCGAAGAAAGCCGCTATATCACCGGTCAAACGCTCTGCGTAAACGGCGGAGACTTGATGCCCTGATCCGGTGCTCTGACTTGGCGCTCTGACCAGGAGATCTGGAGGATCGGCGGGAACAACGGGGAAGACGATCGGCATCGACAGGGTAAGGGGGAAGAGAGGAAACAATCATGGCAAATGAGAAAAAGGACGATCCGGAACTGAAACCGGGTTTGGGCCGACTCACGGGAAAAGTTGCGATCGTGACGGGCGCCAACAGCGGGATCGGACGCGCTACGGCGCGCCTCTTCGCGCGCGAGGGAGCCGGAGTCCTGTGCGGCGATATTCAGGAAACCATCGAGCCTCGCATAGATACGCTGATCCGGCAGGAAGGCGGAGAAGCGGTTTTTGCCCGCATTGACGTCACGCGGCAGGAGGACTGCGACCGGATGGCGGCCATGGCCCTGGAAACCTTCGGCGATCTGGATATCCTGTTCAACAACGCCGGCGGCGGCGTGAGGAAGAAGATCCACGAGTTCACCGATGACGAGTGGAACTTTGTGATGAAGCTGAATCTTACCGCACTGTTTCGCGGCGTTCGCGCGGCCATGCCGCACTTCATGAGAAAGCGCAGCGGCGCTATCGTCAGCACCGCCTCCACCTTCGGCCTGTTTGCCTCCGAGGAATATCCGGCTTACTGCGCCACCAAGGCGGCCATCATCAATCTGACCCGGCAAATGGCGCTTGACTATGGCCCCTACGGCATACGGGTCAACTGCGTCTGTCCGGGCGCCATCGAGACACCCCGCTTCCGAGGTTTTCCCCCAAAGCCCGCGCGGGATGCCATGTCGGAGGAGAAACGGGCGGCAATGGCCCGCACCAGCAAGGCGCTGCTCCGGATGGGAACGCCTGAAGAAATCGCCGCCGGCGTGCTGTTTCTTGTCTCCGAAGAAGCGTCATTTGTCACGGGGCACGCCCTTGTTATTGACGGAGGCCAAACCATCGGGATATAAACCTTCACGACGCGCAGGCGGACGGTCGGCACACCTCGAATGGATGAATGATGAAAGAACGGAAACCTGATGGAAGCGGCGCGACGGGTCAGGGCGCCGGAAATACCTCAAAGCTCAATGTCATGTCGAAGGAACTGTTCCTCTCCCTCTACCTGCCGGCTATGGCGATTTCGCTCGGGGAAGGGATTGCGACTCCGGTGCTGCCCGTTTATGCAAAATCGTTCGGTATCAGTTTCGAGACGGCAACGCTCGTCGTCATCCTGAGCGGCATCGGCGGATGGATTGCGACCATCCCTATCGGTCACATGATCGACCGCTATGGCCGCCGTCCGGTCCTCCTCGCAGGGCCGCTGCTTGCGGCGGCAACTGCGATCATGACTGCGTTTGCACCCACCTTTGGGATCCTGCTCGCCTGTCGATTCTTCAGCGGCGCCGCTCAACAGATGTGGCACCTCTCCCGTCTCGCGATGATTACCGACACCGGCAAGGACCGGGAGCGCGGACGGATGATCACCTGGATGTCGCAGATATCGACCTTCAGCGGCCTCTTCAGCCCGGCGGTGGGCGGTTTCATCGCAACCTACTGGGGCATGAGAGTGCCCTTCTTCTTCCACGCGGCGATGTGCATCATCGCCATCATCCCGAGCTTCCGTCTGGCAAAAGAAACGGACCCGGAGCGTGCACGGGCGGCGAGCCAGGGACGCGAGATCGAGAAAGTCCCCTGGGGCGAGGTGTTCCGCGGCATGGTGAATCCGCAGACGCTGGCGTTCTTCACGGCGCAGTTCATGGCCAACTTCACCCGGGGCGTCAATCGCGGCGGCCTGCTGAATCTCTACGCCGTGTATCAGTACGGCGTGGGAGCGCAAACCATTGG
>CAZTLA010000065.1:0-15909 GCA_964614365.1 uncultured Syntrophales bacterium
TTTAATCCGGGGGCGATGAAGTATCCCGCCTCCCTGGATTTTGACCGACTCAATCCGAAGGAAACCTTGGTTATTGTGTCGCCCGGCAACATCGAGGACATGACCGGCTACCCGCGCATCTGCAGGGAGCGGAAGATCGCATATATCTTTGATCCCGGCCAGTCGCTGCCCGTCTGGGAGGGGAGGGACCTGGTTCAGGCGTTAGAGGGGTGCAATATCCTGATTTGCAACGATTATGAACTGAACCTCATTATGAGCAAGACGGGGTTGAACAAAGGATCGTTGCTGAAGCGGGTCGGGGCCGTCATTACCACGCTGGGCGAGCTGGGGTCACAGGTTTCCATGGCCGACCGGGAGGTGCGCATCCCCGCCGCGAAAGCAAGGAAGGTGGATGATCCGACGGGCGCCGGCGATGCATATCGGGGCGGGCTGATCAGCGGCCTGGTCAGGGGCAAGGACATGGAAGCGTGCGCCCGGATGGGAAGCGTATGCGCCTCCTTCACGGTAGAGTCGTACGGAACGCAGGAATACCGATTTACCCCCGAAGAATTCAGCGAAAGACTCAGTTGCTGCCGATGACCGGTTTCCGGCTAACGATACCCGGCAAATCCCCGTAATCGATATCCGGAAGCCACGTTGCCTCATGCTTTCTCAATTCTGATTTTTTTTGCGCCCTTCTCCTGTTTCAGGAGGGATGCCCCATCGAGAATTCTCCCGATAAGATTGACCGCACTGGCGGGAACCGGGTCGGCGCCGGTGCTCATCGGCGTCGGTCCAAAGAAGATGGCCATTGCATTTCCCGGCGGCCAGTAACCCATGTCACCCACTCTTACGGTCGTGGTCGCGTCTTTATCAAGCGGCGCCTTAACGGGGATCGTAAAGTAAAACTCGTCGCCCCATTCATCCGGCCTGGCTTCCAGGGGAAGTTGGGCGGTTATCTGTTGCGCGCAGGAGGAATCGAATAGTTCGGCGCGTATGGCTGTTTTACCGATGATGATCTTGATTGGCGTTGGCATTTTCACTCCTCTAAACGGTCATGAGATCGCGAGCCCTGCGTATGTCCGCATCGGTCAGCGTCTCACCCAGGAGAGTGGATGCCTTCATGTTCTCCTCGATCTGCGAAGGACGTTTTGCCCCGCAGATCACCACGGACACTTCGGGATGCGAAAGGGCAAAGCCGATCGCAAGCTGGGAAAGGGTGAAGGGCTTTCCCCTGAAGGCTTCCCGCAGGACTTCCACCAGGTATAATTGCCGGGAGAAGTCCTCCGGTTTCCAGCGCCAGTTGCGGTGATCGCCCGGCACGAAGCGGGACGTGGGGCAAAATTTTCCGGTCAGCATGCCGTATTCCAAAGGCGCCCGTGCCACCACCCCGGTTCCCTGCCGGCGGATTTTCGCTTGCAGTTTTTCCAGGTTCTGGTGGTGAAAGAGGTTATAGATGATTTGGATGCTTGCCGCCGAGGGCCAGGCCAGTGCCCGCCGGCCGATCTCCACGATGCCCCGGGACGGCAGGGATACTCCCCAGAACCGGACCTTTCCGGCCGCGACCAGTTCATCCATGGCCCCGAATGCCTCGCCGCTTTCCAGGTCGGCAAGAGTCGGGTTGTGAAGCTGGTAGAGGTCGATCGTTTCCCTTTGCAGCCGTTTCAGGCTTTGCTCCGCCGCGGCCAGGATGTGTGCGCGGCTGAAGTCCTTTCGATGGTTGTCGCGTTCGCCCACGTATCCCACCTTCGTGGCTATAACGGCCGGAGGATTCTTCCCTTTCAGCGCCCGTCCGATCAGGCTCTCGCTGCGCCCATCTCCGTACATGTCGGCGGTATCAAAAAACGTCACCCCCAGGCTGTAAGCCTTTTCGATGGCTGCAATGGACTCCCGATCGTCCGTCGGTCCGTAGTCGTATCCCCCGATGGCAAAGCCTCCGAAACCGATCTCCGACACCTCGATATTCGTTGTGCCCAGTTTCCGGTATCGCAATTTCTCCCCCTTTTTTTTCGTAGCTGCCGCTATGCCGACAGGAGCCCCGATTCAATAATCCTCACTCTATGAAAATGGTTATTGACTGTCAATGAAAACAGCAATAGAATAGTGCCGCGGAATCCTCGGAAACACATATTTTCATCCTCCTCTGCGTATTTCCGGGAAAGGCGATTTCCCCGTTCCCAAGTTCATTCCCACGAAAACAGAGTCCTTAAAACAGAAGGGGTAGGAGGCACGATGGTTAGGAAACTCAGAAGGTTTGACTACTTGAAGCCCGGGACCGTGGCGGAGGTGGTATCCCTCCTCCGGGACTATCAGGGGAAGGCCCGCCTCCTGGCGGGGGGCACCGATCTCCTGGTTTTCATGAAGCTCGGCTCTGCGCAGCCCAAGTACGTCATCGACATGAAAGGCATTCCCACCCTCGACTGCATGTCCTGGGCATCCGCCGACGGTCTGAGGATAGGCAATCTCACCACGCTTCAATCCATCCTCAGGCATCCTCTCATCCGGGAGCATGTTCCCATCCTGGAGCAGGCGGCAAAGGCCGTGGGACACCCCCAGGTGCGGAGCCGAGCCACCATTGCAGGCAATGTCTGTACCGCCTCTCCCTCGGGAGACATGGCGCCCTCCCTCCTTGCCCTGGATGCCCGGCTGAAGGTGGCGAGCCCGTCGGGCGAGCGGGTGATCCCCCTGCGGGAATTCTTTTCCGGCCCCTTCAAGACGGTGCTGGCTCCGGCGGATGTGGTCACCGAGGTCCACGTGCCCGCCCTGCCTCCCTTCAGTGCGGGAAGCTATCGCTGGCAGCCAAAAATCACCGCCATCGATGAGACGCTGGTGGGGGCGGCCGCAGTGGTCACCCTGGCCGACGGCGGTAAGGCGCTGAAGGATGTACGCATCGGACTGGGGTCCGTTGCCCCGACGCCGATGCGGGCCCCGCGGGCCGAGGAATTCTTAAGCGGCAGGCAAATAACGGAAAGTCTTTTCCGGGAAGCGGCCGGCATTGCTGCGGGCGAGACCCGGCCACGCGCCCGTCCTGATTACCGCCGGGAGATTGCCCGGGTGCTGGTGGAGCAGGCCCTGAAAGAAGCCGTCGACGAGGCGCACCGGAACGGAGGTGGCAAATGATGCGGCAGATCAAGGTTACCGTTAATGGAGAAAGCCACGGCGCAGAAGTCCCGGATCACCGGACCCTCCTGGATTTCCTCAGGCAGGATCTGGCGCTGATGGGGACAAAATCGGGATGCGAGACCGGGGATTGCGGCGCCTGCACGGTGCTTTTAAACGGCAAGGCGGTCAACTCCTGCCTGGTATTGGCCGTAGAGGCCGACGGCCAGGAGATCCTGACCGTGGAAGGCCTGGCTCACCCCAGCCGCGAGTTGCACCCGCTCCAGGAGGCCTTTGTCGAGCATGGCGCCGTCCAGTGCGGCTACTGTACCTCCGGGATGCTCCTGTCCGCCAAGGCGCTTTTGGATGAAATTCGCCGGCCCACCGAGAGCGAGGTCAAGGAGGCCCTGGCCGGGAACCTCTGCCGCTGCACAGGCTACTACAGCATCATTGAGGCGGTAATGGCGGCGGCCAAAAAGATGAACCCGTGACAGTTCGTGGAAAAACGTTCATTGTTGAACAGCCGGTAAAATAGATTTTAACAACTTCCTGGAGGGAGGTGTTTACTTTGAAGAAGGAATACTCAGCAGTCGGCAAATCAGTAACCCGGCTGGATGCCCACGAGAAGGTGCGGGGCACGGCCATCTATATCGGAGATATGGCGTTCACCGGCATGCTCCACGGCAAGGTGCTGCGCAGCAAGTATCCTCATGCCCGCATTGTGAAGATCGACACGAGCCGTGCCAAACAGCTCCCCGGCGTCAAGGTTGTCATCACCGGCGGGGATATGCCCTTCCTCCATGGCGAATCCTTCCATGATGAGCCGTTTCTGGCCGTGGGCAAGGTCCGCTACAGGGGAGAGGCGGTGGCGGCGGTGGCGGCGGTGGACGAGGAAACCGCGGAGGAGGCCCTGGATCTTATCGAGGTGGAATACGAGGAGCTTCCCGCCGTGTTCGACGCGCGGGAAGCCATGAAGAAAGAGGCGCCCCTTCTGCACGAAAAACTGACGGAATATTACCATCCCCCCGTGATAAACCCCTTGCCCGGCACCAACGTCTGCAACTACACTCAGGTCCGCAAGGGGGACATCGAAAAGGGATTCAAGGAAGCGGACCACATTTTTGAAGATACCTTCACCACGCAGATGACGCAGCACGGCACCATCGAACCCCACGCCGCCGTCTGCATGGTTACCCCGGACAACAAGCTTACCCTCTGGGGCAACAATGATTCACCCTACCGCGCCCGCCGGGAGATTGCCATGGCCCTGAAGCTTCCCCTGCACCGTGTCCGGGTGATCGGCGCTCCGTATATCGGCGGTAATTTCGGTGGCAAGGGCGGGCTGAAAGCGGAGGCGCCCGCCATCGCCCTGGCCTGGAACCTCCGGGGCAGGCCGGTACGAGTCTACTACACCCGGGAGGAGGAGTTCACCTCCACCGTGATGCGCCACCCCACTATTATTACCCTGAAGACCGGCGTCAAAAAGGACGGCACCATCGTGGCCCGCCAGGCAAACTGCCTCTGGGACACCGGAGCGTATGCGGAGAAGGGTCCCACCGTGTCCCGCATGGGCGGCGCTTCATCGGCCGGCGTCTATGACATCCCCCATGTGACCCTTGACAGTTATTGCGTTTATACCAACAACCAGGTGGCCGGCGCCCTGCGGGGCTACAGCGGACCCCAGACTGCCTGGGCCTACGAGTCTCAGATGGACATGATCGCCCGGCGGCTTGGTCTCGATCCGGTCCAGATACGGCTCAAGGGAGTCTACGATGAAGGCTCGATCCATAGCGGCGGCCAGGTGCTCCACGATGTCACCCTCAAGACATGCCTGAACAAGGTTGCCGAAGCCATGGAGTGGAAGAAGAAGTCATCCGCCCCGTACCGCGGCAAGGGGATCGCCTTCGGCGAGAGATTCATCAAAACCCCCTTCGCCTCTGCCGCCTTTCTCAAGGTGAACGAGGACGGGACCGTCGATGTGATCAGCAGCACCTCGGAAGTGGGACAGGGGGCCGAAACCGTCCTCTGCCAGATCGCCGCCGAGGAACTGGGGGTGCCCCTGGCGAGCGTGTCCAAGGCATCTCCGGACACGGCATTCACCCCCTTCGACGAATCCACAACCTCCAGCCGCTCCACCTTCCATATGGGCAATGCGGTCAGGATGGCGGCCCGTGACGCCAGGGATCAGATTATCGAGATGGCCGCCAAGCAGACGAAAACCCCCATTAACAAGCTGACCATTGCGGACGGGAATGTCCAGGCGACGGGGAAGCCGGAGACGGCAACGCCGTTGGGCCAGGTATTGCGGCGGAGATATGGCGCCAGCGGAAGCGTCCTCGGGCGGGGATTCTATTTTCCCGACGGTCTGGCTCCCGAGGGGGAATACTTCACGTTCAATTGCGTTTTCTGGATGTACTGCGCGCAGGGAGCGGAGGTGGAGGTTGACCCCCGCACCGGGAAAGTAACGGTGCTCAAGATGGTGGCCGCTCATGATGTGGGCACGGCGATCAATCCGAAAAACTGCATAGAGCAGATTGCCGGGGGGCTGGGTTTCGGGCTGGGCTTCACCTTTTACGAAGATCTGATCCGCGAAAAAGGGAAGACGATAAACCCGTCCTTCCTGAGCTACAAGATGCCCACGACCCTGGACATGGTGCCGCTGGAGGCCCATCTCGTGGAACCGCATTTCGAGGCCGGTCCATTCGGCGCCAAAGCGGTCGGGGAGCCCTCATCGGTACCCACCGCTCCGGCAATCGCCAATGCGATTGCCAACGCAATCGGCGTCAGAATCACGGACCTGCCCATTACGCCGGACAAGATCCTGGCGGCGTTGAAGAACAAAGCCTGAAGAACGGCAGGGAGGAGATTCGGGGCATTTTCAGGGGGGAACCCCGCACATTTGGCAGATAGCGTTCCAACAAAAACCCGGCTCTTTGCTGAAGTGGTCAATAAAATATATCCACATATGGATGATAACGCGATTATTAGCCAGCTCGAGAAATTGGCTGAGAGACTGGGAATAGCGGTCAGGCACGAATCCATAGAGGGATCGCTTCATGCCGGCGGATTTTGCCGGGTCAATGGGCGGGACCTTGTAATCATCAATAGGAAAGCAACAGCGAGAGAGAAAATGTACGTCCTGGTCGACACCCTGAAGCGATACGATTTGAGTCAGATATACATACTGCCGTCTCTCCGAGCGCTCCTGGATGTGGAAAACAACCAATGACGGCGGCTTCGCAAAAACACAGAGAAAAGGAGCTATAAGGTTACTCTTTTGTTGTCGATAGAGAGGGCATGAAGATATCCAGTCATGGCCGCTATTGTGACGACGAAAGAAGTAGCCGGGTTCCTCAGGTTAACGGAATCAACCATATGCAGCCAGAAAGAATCACCTCCCTAAGCAGCGGGTCCGATTTTGTCTACCTTCCCGGTTTAACGCTCGGCGCTTCGCTTCAGATAAAGATCGAGGGCCTGGGAACAGATCAGACTTGCCTGATTGGGATGGCGCCCGGGGAATTTTTCATTATTCGGACACCGCTTTTACCAAGCATTGGGTCAAAACTTTTCGAAAAGAATCATATCATCGTCCGGTACATATTCTCCGGACGGGTCTATGGTTTCCGCTGTACGCTCATAGAACTGATAAAAAAGCCGCATCGTTTGTCGATTCTCTCCTATCCTGACACGATTGAATACATCAATCTCCGGAAACATGAAAGAATCCCTTGTTTCCTCAATGCCGAGGTCACGGTAAAAAACAGGTGTTTTCAGGGGATTATCTCCGATATCAGCATAGGGGGATGTAGCTTCGAGGTTGACAAAACAGAAAACGAAGAATTCCCTCATTGTGGGGTCAATGAGGCGATGCTTATCGGCATACGGTTTCGGAAGGAGGGCGAGGAGACGGTTTTTAACGCTGCCGTGCGGACCTTCCGTGTGGAAAGTCAAGGAATGATGATCGGTCTGTCATTCGCCAAATCGGGCGTTCAGGAAAAAGATGCAAAATCTGAAAAAGATTTACAGGATTGTATCCTGGCGCTGATGAACAACTAACCATACCGTGATGAAACGAAAACGCGGCGGATAGTAAATCGGGGAGGAGAAAGGATATGAAACGCATCATTACGGGCATCACCATGGGGGTATTACTGACAATGATTCTACCGGCACATGCGGAAATGAAGACAACGGCATCAGGCCTCAGATACGAGGACAGCGTAGTAGGAACCGGGATGGAGGCGGTTAGTGGGAAACGAGTCGAAGTCCATTATACCGGATGGCTTGATGAGGGAAACGGCAAAAAGGGTGCGAAGTTCGACAGTTCTGTAGACCGTAAACAGGCCTTCGTGTTCCCCTTGGGCGCAGGCAGGGTCATAAAGGGTTGGGATGAAGGAGTCGCGGGCATGAAAGTGGGCGGCAAACGCACCCTGTACATTCCGTCTGCCCTTGGATATGGCGCGAGGGGCGCCGGCGAGGTCATTCCTCCTTCCGCCAACCTCATATTCGATGTCGATCTCCTCGGCGTGAAATGAGAGAAAATGCCTTCTGCAGACGACGACTGGGGGCGCGATTCCTCGGTACAGAGCACTCGCCGGATTTTTGCCAGGATGGAGGAGGGCCAGAGAGCGATCATCGGGGCTCTCGGCATGTCTTCCCTTGACCGGCGACTCCGCATGTGGCGGGAGAACTCCCTTCGCCTCTTCGAGGAGACATGGAGCACGGCAGTGAAGAGCGGCTCCCGGCTTGGAGAGCGCCAGGTGGCCGATCTGTATGGCGCCTGCTTCGTTCACCTCATCGGGAAGGCGGGAATTTCGATTCCGCCCTCCGTTCTTGCCTTTGATGAGGAGGTTGCCCGATTGATAAGGGATATTCTGAAATGATCAGGGTTCGTCTCTTTGGCCGATGCCGGATCTACCATGATCCGGTGAGCCCCGTCCTGCGGGAACCCGCGCAGGTAGGCTGGGCTGCGTGGTATCGCAGCATTGACCTGGTGACGCCCCACCCCCTCAAAGGCGAGGAACTGCTCCGGCGGACCCGTGGTTGGTGGACGGTGGAGCCGACGGAAGTGGCCGAGGTGGTGAAAAAACACGGCAGGCTCGTGGTGGGCAATGGAGGAGAACTGATGGTGGAATGCAAGGACGAAGCGGCTGCGAACGCCCTCTCGCAGGCCCTGACCGAGCGTTTCGGCGACCAAGTCCAGCTTGCACCGTGACGGATGGCGATACGAGGCCGGCAACATCTTTTTTTGCTTTTCGGATACCTCCATAGTAAAATCTCGACGGTAGATTAGACCTACCATTATACTTCGATACAATTACTGTTGTCTTGCTATTGAGGATGGTATAGGTACGCAAGAGAAGAACAAGGTCTGGAGCAACCGTATTGCAGGCATAATGAAAGGGGCTGGCGTATGATCAAGGAATTCAAAGCATTCGTCATGAAGGGGAATGTGCTCGACATGGCAGTCGGCATCATCATTGGCGCCGCCTTCGGTAAAGTAATTACATCGTTTGTGAATGACGTGCTGATGCCTCCCATTGGTCTGTTGCTCGGACGGGTAGATTTCAGCAACCTTTTTATCAACCTGTCGGGCAAATCTTTTGAGTCGCTGGCCGACGCCAAAAAGGCCGGTGCAGCCACCCTTAATTACGGGCTCTTTCTGAACACCACGATCGACTTTCTGATTGTCGGATTGGCCGTATTCCTCATGGTGAAACAGGTCAATCGCCTGAAGCGTCAGGAGCCGGCTGTTGCCCCGGTCACCAGAGAGTGTCCTTACTGTTTGAGCGTTATCCCGATCAAGGCTTCCCGCTGCCCCCAGTGCACCTCGACAATTTCTCCCGCGTGAATTACCGCTGTTATCGGGCAAGGGCGTACGTAACCGATGGAATCAAGAATAAATACGAAAGGAGCCGCTATGAAGAAGACGATGAATGCATGTTTTATTTTGACGATTGTTCTCATTCTTACCACGTCGGCATTTGCCGAGATCAAGGCAAAGAGATTTTCCCTTACGCCCTTTATCGGAGGATATACATTCGAAGGTAATGAAGAGTTAAAGACGAGACCGGTTTATGGTCTCAGGTTCGGCTATGACATCACCAGGGAATGGGGTATTGAAGGCGCTTTGGATTATGTGAGGACGGATTATATGCCGAACAACACCTCCTCAGATGTCAACGTATACGGTTACCGGGTGGAAGCCCTCTATAACTTTCTCCCGGGGGGCAAACTGGTTCCCTTTGTCGCCGCAGGAGTGGGGGGCAGAAGCACGAATTACGACAATGCGCCGAACAACCGGAATCATCTCCTCCTTGATTATGGAGCAGGACTGAAATATTTCTTGTGGGATACGATAGCGCTTCGGGCTGATATCCGGCATCTGATTTTGAATAATGACACCACGCATAACCTGGAATACACCGTGGGCCTGACCTTTTATTTCGGCGGGTCCAAGCCTGCGCCCGCCCCGCTCCCCGAGCCCCCGCCGCCGCCCCCGCCCCCAGTAGAGCGACCGGCGCTGCCCGCACCGATGAACTTAATGGTGAATGCAATATCCGACTCCCAGATCAACCTCGGCTGGAACGCTGTGGCAGGAGCAACGGAGTACAAAGTATACCGGGACGGTTCATATATATCATCCAGTCAAACCACGACTCTGTCGGATAGGGGATTAAAGGCTGGAACCCGCTACTGCTACAGGGTAACCGCAACCGACGGGACGGGGAGGGAATCCGTTCAGAGCAATCAGGCCTGTGCCACGACGCCGGCGCCTCCCGTCATGATGGAGCAGTCCCAAAAGGCAGCGGCACAGACGCAGGTTGCCAAGGAGATGTTGGAGAAGGGCCGCGCTACGATTAACATCGAGTTCGATTTTAACAAGGCCGATGTTAAGCCCCGGTATCATGACGAAATCAAGAAATTCGCCGATGTCATGAAGGACTATCCGGATCTCAGGGTCGTTATTGAAGGACATACGGATAACATCGGCGGAAAGGCATATAATGAAAACCTGTCCCTGCGGCGTGCCAGGAGCATTGTGCAATACATGGTCGGGAAGTTTGGTATCGATGCGTCACGCCTGACGGCAAAAGGCTATGGAATGTCGCGTCCCATTGCCGGCAACAAAACGGCAGCCGACAGGCAAAAAAACCGCCGCGTGGAAGCCGCTGTTGACTATATGAAAAAGAAATAACCTTCGAGTGTGAATGGGCGAATGAATTGCGCGAGGGCAGCGGGCTGTGTCTTCGACTGTTTCTGTATGTGACCATGGCGCCGTCACGCAAAGGAGGGGAAAATGAAAAAAATTGCCGTTCTTTTGATCGGGTTCCTGTTTGTTCTTCTGGGCCAGTTGTCGGACGTCATGGCTGCCCCCTTTTATGAGGGCAAGGTCATATCGCTCATCGTGGGGTCAAAACCGGGAGGCGGCTATGACCGCATGGCCAGGCTGGTGGGGAAATATCTTCCCCGCTATATCCCCGGCAACCCCGTCGTCATCATAAAAAACATGGATGGGGCGGACGGCATTATCTGCGCCAATTATGTCTACAATATCGCCAAGCCGGACGGGTTGACCATCGGCGCCTTCAACCAGGCGATGGCTCTGAACCAGTTGAGCAACCTGCCGGGCGTCAGGCTCGACGTCCAAAAATTCGCCTGGCTCGGTTCGACTACGGTCACCAGTACGGTCATGGTGGTGCGGGCAAATCTTCCCTATAAAACCGTCGCCGATTTGGTAAACGCAAAATATGCGATCATCGTCGGGGCACAGGGTCAGGCGGCCAACAGCGCAACCTTTCCGAAAATGCTCCAGGCATATAGCGGGATAAACGTAAAACTCGTCATGTATCCTTCGAGTAATGACATCATGCTGGCGATAGAGCGGGGCGAGGCTGACGCGCGGGTGGGATCCTACGACAGCATGATCCCCTTTATCGAACGAGGGCTCATCCGCGCTTTTGTCCGCGGCTACGTGACCTCAAAGGATACGGTCAATATCCCGTTCAACGAAGATATGACAACGGATAAAAGAGGCAAGGCGGCCATGCGCATGCTTTCCTCGAGCGACCTCATCGGCCGTCCCTATGTATGCCCGCCGGGAACGCCGGCGGAACTGATGACGATCTTACGAAATGCCTTTGGCAAGATGACGGCAGATCGTGATTTCAGAGCCGAGGCGCTGAAATACGGCGTGGAGATCCAATATACATCGGGCAAGGAGATCGAGAAGAATATCCGTGAGCTTTTCAGTCAGCCGCCCGACGTCATGGCGGAATATTTCAAACAGGTGGTGAAGTACTGAAAAGAGGGATGACGGTATATGATTTTCAAGAAAAAGGAAGTTACGAAAAATCACGTAACATTATCAATTTTATGGTGGGCCGTATGGGACTTGAACCCACGACCAACGGATTAAAAGTCCGCTGCTCTACCAACTGAGCTAACGGCCCGCCTGTAAAATTTATGAGGGTGCCCTCTTAACAGTAAGACACCCCGATGTCAAGGACAAACTGTGACCACTCCGGAAAGACCGCTTCCCCGTGGAGGGATCGGGAAGGGTCTCGCCGGTTCTACGCGTCGCGAAAAGGATTCTTCAGGACAATCGTTTGCTCCCTGCCGGCTCCCACCGAGATCAGTATCAGTTTGGCGCCCGCAAGCTGCTCCAGCTTTTTAATGTACGACCGGGCGTTTTTCGGCAGATCTTTGACGTGCCGGGCGGCGCTGATGTCTTCGTCCCATCCGTCCATCTCTTCGTACACCGGCTCGCAGCGCTCAAGCAGCGGCAGCGATGCCGGGACGGATTCCGCGTATTCCTTCCCGTCCACCCGGTAGCCGATGCAGACCTTCAGCTTTTTGAGGCCGGTGAGGACGTCGAGTTTGGTGAGCGCGATTCCGCCGATCCCCGACACGCGCGCGGCCTGCCGCACGAGCACCAGATCAAGCCAGCCGCAGCGGCGTTTCCTGCCCGTGGTGGCGCCGAATTCCTGCCCCACCTGCTGCAGCCGCGCCCCGACCTCATCGGTCAGTTCCGTGATAAAAGGCCCTTCACCGACCCTCGTGGTGTAGGCCTTGCAAATTCCCACGACCTTGCTGATGGCGGACGGCCCCACGCCGCTTCCGCAGGAGGCGTTGCCGGCCACCGTATTCGAGGAGGTGACAAAGGGGAAGGTGCCGTGGTCCACGTCAAGGTGACATCCCTGTGCGCCTTCGAAGAGGATCTTTTTCCCCTTCTTCATCTCGTTGTCGATGATGACCGATGTGTCGGCCACATAGGGACTGAGCCGGTCGGCGTAGCCGCGGTATTCGTCGTAGATCGCGTTTGCTTCCAGCGGCTCTTCGTGGAAACGGCCGGTGAGATAAAAGTTCTTCTCCTCCACGTTCCGGTCCAGCTTTTCCCGGAATACTTTTCCATCGATGAGGTCACAGATGCGGATGCCGACCCGTGCAACCTTGTCCTCATAGGCCGGACCGATGCCCCGTCCCGTGGTGCCGATCGCCTTGCCGACCCCCTTCTTTTCGCGGGCAACGTCCACCCTGCGGTGATAAGGCATAATGATATGGGCGTTCTCGCTCACATAGAGCTTCGTATTGGGCGGCAGCAGGCCCCGACTTTTCAGACGATCGATCTCCTGCAAAAGCACCAGGGGATCCACAACGACGCCGTTTCCGATGACGCATATCTTGTTGTTATGGAGGATGCCGGAAGGTATCAGGTGCAGGATGGTCTGCTCGCCCTTGACGACGAGGGTGTGGCCTGCATTATTTCCTCCCTGGAAGCGCACGATCACATCAGCGTCTTCCGCATACAGGTCCACGACCTTTCCCTTGCCTTCATCACCCCACTGGGTCCCCACGACTGCAACGTTGGCCATAATGGTTCTCTCCTACATCTTCAGATATTTGACGGAAGTGACATGGGGCAGGCTGGAGAGCTTGTCGAGCACGTCCTTCGTTACCGCGCTGTCCGTACTCAACACGACGAGGGCCGACTGGTCGGTCTGCTCGCGGCTTAAGTGCAGTCTCGCGATATTCACGTTGTTGTTCCCCAGGGTGCTGCCGATGTTGCCTATCACGCCCGGCCGGTCGTTGTTATAGATAACCAGCATGTTGCCTTCGGGAATGACCTCGAGGGTGAACTTGTTGATCCGGACGATCCGCTGGTCTTGACGGCCGAAGAGCGTGCCCGCGGCGGTGCAGACCTCCTTGGAGGTCTTGATGGTGAGGGTGATCAGGCTCGTGTAATCCTTTGTTTCGCTGGTCTTGGATTCGATGACCCTGATGCCCCGCTCCTTGGCGATGACGGGCGCGTTGATGTAGTTGATGCTCTCCGTCAGGATGGGTGTTAGGAGGCCCTTGAGAAGCGAGATAGTAACGGGGACGACGTTGTAGTTCAGTATCTCCCCGCTGTATTCGATGACCACCTCCTTGAGGGCGCCCGAGACGAGTTGCGCCTCGAACTGGCCCAGCTTCTCGGCGAGAGTCAGATAGGGCTGGATCACGTTCAGCATCTCGGCGCTCACGGAGGGGAAGTTGACGGCGTTTTTAATTTCCCCCCGGAGGAGGTAAGCGGCGATCTGCTCGGCAACCGCGATGGCCACGTTGGTCTGCGCCTCGTCGGTGGAAGCCCCCAGGTGGGGTGTGCAGATCACGTTTTCATGGCCGATGAGCTCCGTGTTTTTCGTGGGTTCATCCACGAACACGTCGAGCGCGGCGCCGGAGACCTTTCCGGAGACCAGGGCGTCATACAGGTCTTTTTCATCTACAATGCCGCCGCGAGCGCAGTTGATGATGAAAACCCCCTTCTTCATCTTGGCAAAGGCGGCGGCGTTGACAATGCCTTTCGTTTCCTTCGTCAGGGGGGTGTGGACGGTGATGAAATCGGCCTTTTTGAAGATCTCGTCCAGCGTAGCCAGCGTAATGCCGGCCTTCTCCGCCGCCTCGGCCGATATGAAGGGATCATAGGCGAGCACGTTCATCTTGAGCCCCTGCGCCCTGCTGGCGACTATCCCGCCGACCCGGCCGATGCCGATGACGCCCAGGGTTTTGTTGCAGAACTCGTGACCCATGAACTTGTTCTTTTCCCATTTGCCGGCCTTCATGGAAGCGGTCGCCTGGGGGATCTGGCGTGCCAGCGATAGCATCATGGCGACGGTATGCTCCCCCGTGGTGATGGTGTTGCCGTCGGGGGTGTTCATCACGACGATGCCCCGCTTGCTGGCCGCGTCGATGTCCACGTTGTCCACGCCCACGCCGGCGCGGGCGACGACGCTCAATTTTCCGGCATGATCGAGAACGTCCTTCGTGACCTTCGTGGCGCTCCTGATGGCCAGGGCGTCGTAGCCGCCTATGATCTCTTTGAGTTGATCGGGGGTGAGGCCTGTCTTGACGTCAACCTCGATACCGGGTGTTTTTTGAAATATTTCGATGGCTTCGGGCGCCATTTTATCGCTTACCAGAACCTTTTTCATGGAACTTCACCTCCTAAAATAAAGATAATCACGTAACGCGCGAATAAACTCCCCGCAAATATGCCCGAAAGGAAAACAGGCAATGGGTTATCCGCCGATTTTCTGTTTGTAGAGTTTCTCCAGTTCGAGAAGGGCGCTTCTTATGTCGTCCGTCTCTATCGTCGGACCGCACCAGAAACGGAAACCCGGGGGCGCGGCCTTGTGGGAACCGATGTCGTGGGCGACGTTCTTCTTGCTCAGTTCGCCGGCGATATCCTTGAAGAGCTTTGTCCGGTCGGCGTCCGAAAGGGCCTTCACCTTTGCGCTCGTTACGCTAAGACAGACGGAGGTATTGGAACGGATTTCCGGGGACTTGGCCAAAAACTCGACCCAGTCCGTTTTTGCCGCCCAATCCTCCACGACCTTCAGGTTGGCGAGACTTCTCTTGATAAGGCCGTCAATGCCGATTTTCCCGGCCCAGTTGAGGGCATCGAGGAAATCCTCCACGCAGAGCAGGGAAGGGGTGTTGATCGTGTCGCCTTCAAAGATGCCGCGGTCGACCGTGCCGCCCTTTTTCATCCGGAATATCTTGGGCAGGGGCCAGGGGGGATCATAGGACTCGATGCGCGCCACCGCACGGGGTCCCAGGACAAGCATGCCCTGTCCCGCTTCGCCGCCCAGGCATTTCTGCCAGGAGAAGGTCGCCACGTCAATCTTCGACCAGTCTATTGGCATGGCGAAGGCGGCGCTGGTGGCGTCGCAGATGGAGAGGCCTTCCCGGTTTGCCGGTATCCAGTCCCAATTCGGGAGCTTCACGCCGCTGGTGGTGCCGTTGGCGACGTACATCACGTCGTTCGACCAGTCCACCGCCTTCAAGTCCGGGAGCTTGCCGTAATCGGCCTTGAGGATGGTGGGTTTGAGTTTGAGCTGCTTGTTCACGTCCGTCGCCCAGTCTTCGCCGAAGCTTTCCCATACCAGCACCGTAACGGGCCGGGGGCCGAGGAGCGTCCACAGGGCCGCTTCCAGGGCGCCCGTGTCGGAACCGGGGAAGATGCCCAACAGATAATCATCAGGAATTCCAAGGACTTTTTTGCTGAGATTTATGGATTCTGCAAGCTTCGCCTTGCCCAGTGCCGAGCGGTGCGAGCGGCCCACGGCGGCGCCTTTGAGGTTATCGAGGTTCCACTGCGGCCGTTTACTGCAGGGCCCCGAACTGAAATTGGGATTGTGCATGGTCTTGTCCTTTCGCGTTCCTGAAATAGGTAGAAACCATATCAGTCTTGCAATGATAACTCAAGAGATTTTGGTTTTCTGTCATCAAAATAATGTCAGGAGCAAATGATATGTCCGGTATTGTAGCACACAATCTGTCCGGTTTGAT
>CAZTLA010000066.1:0-15904 GCA_964614365.1 uncultured Syntrophales bacterium
CCTATATTTTCCTATATTTTCTATATTTTTATTTGATGACATGCACTATCTCCTGCCGGGCTTTTATATGCGTGATTGGCCCATCAGATCTGCGGCTGACGTACACACAAGCGTGCTCGCGGGGACGGCTGCCCGCTGCGAAATTCCGGGGACATCCATGATAAGTTTTGTCAAGGGGAAAACGGAGATTTCCCCTGACCTTCCGGATTGACGGACTCCCGGTGGCATTTTACTGCAACCCTCTGGGGCTGGTTCAATCTTGCAGATTGAACCAAACATTAATAGCTCGGTTCAGGCTGCAAGCCTGAACCAACAAGTGGAATTAACTTTTCGGTAATTTTACTCTTTCTCAATCTTCCAGATGGAAATATTACTGACAGTTACAGAGACACCTTGCTTTGCCAGTAAACCTATTGTCCCTTGAGTGTACAACTCATCCTCAAAACTTATAAGATACTTATCATTAATATAGATATCGAACCTGGAACCATACGCTATTATTTTGAATCTGTTTTCTGATGTCCCACGGTTAAGATGCGGGGTTGACGTAAAGGGAATAAAAAAATTACTATATTCATTGCCATCTATGCTAACAGCGTATTGGGCGTCCGCATTTAAATACAACACATATCCCTTGAACTGTTTGGATTGCTCAGGATTCGAACGGAAATAGATTTTTAAAATGCTATTACGGCCGCCTTCCACTTTGTTGAATTCCACTTCCCCTTCAAGAATAAAATTTTGCAATTGATTGAAAGGCGGCGGATAAAAGCAATAAGCCGGGGCACTACTTCTCAGCGGCGAGACCATATGAAGTTTTCCCCGCTTATAGGAATCACCTTCATTATACATAACAGAAAGATACTGATGTTTCTGCATATCATCTTCCAGAATTGCCTCTCTTCTTTTAACATTTTTTACAAGCGGAGTGTTTGATACTAACGGTCCATTGTTTGGAATAGGTTCAGGAGAAACAAGGTCGTCTTTCTTTACTGAGGCCATACCGTCAGTCAACTTGCTAATCTTGGCTTTTGACCAGGCGTCGTTAACAGACAATACCTCAAGGGTGCCCACCCGAACAAGTTCAGAGAAAAGTGATCTGCCATCATCCCCCATTATCACATTTTTTCGTGCTACGAACAGACGGTCTCCATTTTTTACACCTTGTTTCTTTCCAAGATTAACAATTGCGTCACCCTTCACACTTCCTTCAATTTTCCCCAGAAGGGGATATTGCGCCATGATAGCGCCGGCAGAAAATCTGCCAACATTCTTTGGGGAACTGTTCTGAAAAGGCATTTCCTTGTTTAACTCAATTTGGCCAGTGGTTACATCAATTACTCGGCAACGCAGGACAGGTTGATTATCAGATTGTTTATATAAAGTCGTATAAATGAATTTTTCGACGTTCAATAGATGGCCAAGTTTTATTACGTGATTTATATCGGTTAACCCGGAATATTGAAACGTTTGTTCTCTTAAAATATCTTTCACTCGTATCCGGTCAACTATCGTATATCTGTTGGACTCGATCAGCACCTGATTTAGACCAGCCAGCGTTTCTTCAGCAATTTCCGGTCGGAGACTTGCCATTACTTCCATGGGCAGTACCGCAAAAGAAGTTTCAGAATAGGCATTGCCTGAAACAAAAACAAATGAAGCCAATATTAAGACTATAACAATGTTTTTATACATTTAACCCTCCTCCAAGGAAAAAAAGGGGGGGCGGTCCCTCCCCTTTTTTGATCTTATCCCGGCCCCTGATCGATGGGATCAAGCCTCAAGGCGATGCCGTTCTTTTCCAACTCGCGGTAGTACTCCTCTCTGATGGCAGGGTCTTCTTCATCGTAGCGAAGCTTGAAGGCATAGGCATGGGGATTGTCGCTCCGGGCGGCGCCCATCGGGTCATAGTCCCCCTTGCTGGTGATGATAGCCGAGATCGGCTCCCACCCCTTGAAGGCAAGCTGCCGGAAGGGGCCCTTGCCCGTATTGAAGTGCTGGTGGAATTCGTTCAGGCGAGGAGAGACAACCGCGTACGGTTTGACGGGGACCTTCTGCCGCCTGGCCGGATCCTTCTCGCCGCCCGGCATGAACAGATACTCGTACCCTTCGCCGCCGATGATGATCACGTGCGCTCCGGGCCCGTGCCGGTGGGCCGTCACATAGGTCCCTTCGGAGACCTCCAGAATGTGAATGTTTGAGCTGGATTTGCCCATGGAAAGTCGCATGATGGACGTACGCGTTCCTCTCTCCTTCCAGGAATCCAGGGTAAACGTCCTGATATCGGGAATGAAATTTGTTTCAAACAATCTCAGATTCCAGTGTTTGGCCTTCTCTGCGTAATCCTTTTCCCCCGAGTAACTATACCGGTCCTTGAAGGTAAAGGGGTTGTTGAAAACGAAATCGAGATTGTGATACAGGTTGACCACCTGCGCCAGGTTCGTCCCAAAGAAGATGCGGCAGGGCTTGTCGGCGGAACTGTTAAATTCCTGGTGCCAGGCGTTGAGCGGGACGGCGAGCAGCGCCCCCTCGCCCCATTCGATTGTCCGCGCGGGTTCTCCCTCCTGCCAGATCGTGGTCGCACCCGTACCGCTCATCACGTACATAACGGCTTCGTACATATGATGTTCCGGCTTGAGTTCTCCCTTCGGCGGGATCTCGACGATCTGCAGGCAGACCGTTTCATAATCACCCATGCGGGTGTAGGCCGCTTTTCCGCCCCGTCTCTCCCAATCCGCCAAAGGCAGTGCCGCAAGATTCTCCAGGGCGCTTCCCTCATAGAGGGGTACGCCCTCATTCTTCACGAAGCGCCGGTAATGACTTCCTACCCACCATTCCTCAAATGTTTTTGGCTCCTCAACCACGCTGATTCCCTCCTTTGGCATTCTGATAAGAACGTATTGTTTGCAGGGTGAGTATAAGCAAATAATAACGTCTGTCAAGACATAACGAACAGACATAACGAACGATCGCTCTATATTGTATTGACATGCAAGACCGTTTTTCCTATACTTCCTCACAGATGATTTTTTAAGGAGGACTATGCGATGTCCGTGATAACGATTCGTGGCCAATTCGGCAGTAGAACAAGAGAAACAGGGAGACTGATAGCCCACAAGCTGAACATTGACTATATGGATCGGGAGCTTGTCGCCGAAGTAGCGGAGAGATTCCATTGGTCAAGCCAAAGCATAGCGGACAAGGAAAGGCCGCCGAGCACCTTTTTAGGGCGTCTCGAAGAGGCCCTGGGACACGTTGCCAGTGATTATAAAATGTATCCGAGCATGTACCTGCACACCCTGACCGTGCCTCCCGATGACACGCAGTATCTAACGGGATTGGAGTCCGTTATCAGGGATATTGCCGAAAGCAAATCCATCGTGATTCGGGGACGGGGCAGCCAGTTCATCCTGAAAGATTTTCCGGGCGCTTTTCATGTAATGGTCGTGGCGCCGTTGGAGGTGAGAATCGCCCGCATTATGGCAGACATGAATATAGACGCAAAAGAAGCCCAGAGGCGCATTGATCGTTTTGACAATGCCAGCCACGAATTCCTGAAGAGATATTACCATGCAAGAGTTGAGGACCCGGTGCACTATGACTTGGTGATCAATACGGAGCATCTTGACCCTGAAGCGGCTGCGTCAATTGTGGTGAATGCGCTGCCCCTCAAAGACAAAAAAACGGAAGCGCCCTAAAGAACCCTGAAGCACGGCAGGATTCGGTGCGTTACGCTTCGCTAACACCCCCTACAAAAAATGTCATCCTGAATGCAAAATGGAATAAAGAACCCTGAACCACTGCAACAGAAACGTCAATCGGAGAAAGGAGCATTATGTTCAAAAAAACCTTGTTATCGACTGCTTTGGTTGTGGCATTGATCACCAGTGCCTTTGGTCCGCTTCAGGCGGAGACGGAAATCAAGATGACGGGCTTCGGCGGCGCCACTAATCTTCCCGTATGGCTTGCGCTTGACAAAGGTCTGTTCAAGAAGGAGGGCTTGTCGGTTACGCTCGACCAGACCGAAGGATCGGCGCCGCAAATAAAGGATACGATGGCCGGCAAGTATCAGATCATCACGTCCGCCTTCGACAATATCGTCGCCTATACCGAAGGAGAGGGCGCTGCAAAATATGCGGACTTCGACATGGTGGCCATCCTGGGCGTGCATTCGGGACTGAACAGCGTGGTGGCCCGGCCTGAGATCAAGAGCTATGGAGATATCAAGGGCAAAACCGTTTCCGTAGACGCCTTGACGTCGGGTTACGCTACCGTGCTCTATCAGATACTGGAAGACAAAGGACTGAAACGGGACAAGGACTACAAGGTCATTTCCGTGGGGGGAACCGGCGCACGGGTGAATTCCTTGAAGGACGGAAGCGCATCGGCAGCGATCATATCGTCGCCCCAGGATATTCAGTTGCAGAAGCAGGGATACACGATACTGGGCGATGCAGCCGCAGCCATCGGCAATTATCAGGGCAGCGCCTATGTGGTGCGCCGCATCTGGGCAAAGACCCACGACAAGGAGGTCATGGCGCTGACCCGCGCCATCATCGCCGCGCACGACTATGTTTTTGCGAACAAAAGCGGCGCAATCGAGGTGCTGAAGAAACGCACGAAAGGCTTGACGGATCAGGAACTATCCGAGCTTTACGACCGACTCACCGGGCCCGGCGGTCTGCACAGGGGCGCTGCGATGAACATGAAGGGCGTGGAGACAGTGCTCAGACTGCGCAGCATCTACGGCGAAACGAAAGCGACGGCGAGTGCGCCTTCCAAGTATGTTGATCTCAATTACCGGGAGCGGGCGCTTGCGGAGAAGTAAGCGGCAAGAAGGGACCGACCATGCTGATCCTCAACAACCTCGAAATGGAATTCACGTAAAACCACGTTTGTGGTGCGTTTCTCAGTGACTGAAGAGGGGCTGAAGAGGGAGGGACCGTGAAACGAAAAACACACAGGGACATCATCTCAGGCTGGCGCCCCTTTCCCCAAAAAGAGATAGACGAGTACGTTTCCAAGGGGATCTGGCCGAACCTCACCTTCGGCGATATCCTGGACAGGAATGTTGCCTCCATTCCTGACAAGACCGCATTCATTGACGACAGGACGTCCATAACCTGGCGCGAACTCGGACGTCAATCCGACCGGCTTGCGACCCACTTCACGAAGTTGGGATTGCGGTACGGCGATTTTGTCGTCGTGGTAACACCCAACATTCTGGAGTTTTTCATTATCCTCTTCGCCATGGCGAGAATCGGCGTGATCCCGGTGGCGTGCCTGCCCCGGCACCGGAAACTGGAAATCGCCCATATGGCTGCCCTGCACCAGGCGCGGGCGATTATCGTGCCGACGGGGGAGCGGTTTGACTATGTGGGCATGGTGAAGGAGTTTCGCCCCGATTCGCCGACCCTGGAGCTGTTCTTCACCGTCGGCGGCAAGCCGGAGAAGGATTGGATCTCAATCGAAGAGCTTCTCCGGCAGGAGATAGAGAACGAGTACCCGCCCGACTATCTGGTCCAATTCAAGCCGGACCCCAATGACCTGGTGATGGAACAACTTTCCGGAGGCACGACGGGTTTGCCGAAAGGGATTCCGCGCACCCATAACGAATATCTTTGCCTTTGGGACTACGTCGGTCGGCGCGGCGGGAATACCGACGATACCGTTTTTCTGTGCCTGACGCCGGTTGCCCACAACATGGTGCTCTCCGCCATCGCCGGGCCGATGAGTTTCCGCGGCGGTACGACGGTCATCACCAAATCCACCCGGCCGGAAGACTCCTTCCGGCTCATTGAAAAACAGGGAATAACCCACGTGGAACTGGTGCCCGTGCTGATAACCTACTGGAGGGAGGCCGAGGCCGAACGAAGGAAGTATGACTTAAGCTCATTAAAGGTGATCGGGGCCGGCGCCCAGAAGGTCAAGCCGGAACTGGTGAAATGGTGCCTGGAAGAATTGAAGGTCGCTTTTACGAATACCTTCGGCATGACGGAAGGCCCCCACATCGCCACGCGCTGGGATAGTCCTGTTGACGCCCATCTCCATACTGTGGGAAGGAAAATCATCCCCGACAACTCCTGGGTCATAAAGCTGGTTGACGACAACAACCGGGAGGTTAAACCGGGGGAAATCGGCGAAATGGTCGCCCGGGGCCCCATGGCGTTCAAGGGGTATTTCCGCAATCCCGAAGAAAACGCCAGGGTTTTCGACAGTGAGGGCTACTTCCACAGCGGGGACCTGATGTCGCAAAGGCCCGACGGCAGATACGTGGTCGAGGGCCGCAAAAAAGATATGATCATCCGGGGGGGAGAGAACGTCTACCCCGAACCGGTGGAAGGCTTGCTCCTGAAACATCACGGGATTGTCAACGCTGCAGTGATAGGAATGCCGGATGCACGGCTGGGCGAGAAGCTTTGCGCCTTTGTGCAGACAGCGGAGGGGCAAACGGTGGCCATGGAAGATGTGCAGCAGTTGATGAAGGAACAGGGAGTGGCGGTATACCAGTGGCCGGAACGGCTGGAGGTTGTGAAGGGCTGGCCTTTAACGGCCTTGAATAAAATTGATAAACGTCTGCTGCGCGCTTACATTACGGCGAAGCTTGTAGAGGAGGAGACCATAGACGTCGGATTGGGCGATGATTTCCTGAAGAAAGATAAACTGGCCGTAGCCGACATCATGAGCGGCAAAATCGCTATACAGTTCATCGGATCGATTTCCTGAGGAACGGCTCCGCTGTCGGGGACGAAATCATTTATTATTAAAGGAGGGGGGAACGTGAAAAGAGAACGAGTATGGTTTTTGTCAGTATTGATGTTGTTTTTCCTGATAGGTGTTTTCACGCTTGCAGTACAGGCGCCGGCTGCAGTGAAGGGCGGCTGGGAGGCGGACTGGGAGAAAACCCTGGATGCGGCCAAGAAAGAAGGGAAGGTCCATATCTATAGTGTCGCTTCCAGCGCGGTCAGGGTAGCTCTTTCTAAAGCGTTTGCTGCAAAATACGGGATCACGCTGGAGTTTGTCACCGCGCGAGGCTCTGAGTTAGTGGAGAAACTGTCGGCAGAGCGCCGTGCCAATATTTATCTGGCCGATCTTTATATCGGGGGGTCCACCACTCCCACCACGGAATTCAAACCCAAGGGCTTTCTGGACCCCTTAAAACCCCTTCTGGTCTTGCCTGAAGTAACCGATTCCAAAGCGTGGTATGGAGGCGGTCTTTATTTTGGCGATAAAGAAAGAAAATATATCGCCTGTCCTATCCTTACGGCCTCCAATAATTATCTCTCCGTGAATACCGCTTCAGTTAAGCCCGGAGAGGTAAAATCCTATAAAGACCTCCTGAATCCCAAATGGAAAGGGAAAATAATTATCAATGACCCCACCATTGCCGGGGCGGGATCACGATGGTTCGCTACGGTTGCCGACCAGTTCACGGGATTGGAGTATATGCGGGACCTGGTGAAACAGGAACCCGTTCTTACCCGGGACCAGCGTCTCCAGGTGGAAACCCTGGCCCGCGGCAAATACGCCATTGCCATTGGGGTGCAACCGGATCTTCAGGCGGAATTTGTCAAGCTTGGCGCGCCGATCAAGACGGTAATACCTGAAGAAGGCGCCTGGCTGGGCGGTGGTCCGGGACTGATTTCCTACTTTAACCGAGCGCCCCACCCCAATGCGGCCAAGATATTCGTCAACTGGTTCCTGAGCAAAGAGGGACAGACCCTGTATTCCAAAACGGCGCAGGCCGAAAGCGCCCGCCTCGACGTGCCCAACGATCACCTCGATAAAGGGGACCTGCGCGATCCGGGAGTAAAATATTTCGTCGGCGAGGACGAGGATTTTCTCATCAAGAAGACCGAGTATGAAAAGAAATGGGCGAAGGATGTTTTCGGCTCGTTAGTGAAATGATCTGTTCCCCGGAGGGGATAAGAAAAGGAGGGGATAGGACCATGGAGATGAGTGAATTGGCCACGCTGATAAAAACCCGCTGCTCCGTCCGCCGGTGGCAGGAAAGGCCTGTGCCGGAAGAGTTGCTCCTGCAAGCGGTTGAGCTGGCCACCTGTGCGCCAAATTCCGGCAACCAGCAAAACTGGCGTTTTTATGTTGTTACCAATCGCCGGACCATTGGTGCAATTGCCGATGCCGTGGACGCGATCGGCAAAGAAGTGTACTCTTGGCCGGAGGCGCAGAAATTTGCCGCCACATCACCGAGGAAACCCGTGCTGTTCCGCAAAGCGCCCGCAGTGATTGTGGCGGCTTCTTCTCAGTATCAATCGCCGATGGACCGGATTTTGGAGGCTCGCGGGACGAATGATCCCCGCGCCAACCAGATTCGCGAGTGGAGAAATCTTGCAAACAGCAAAATCCAATCGGTGGGTGCTGCCGTCGCGTACTTGAGTCTGATTCTGCATCAGAGGGGACTTGGCAGTGTCTGGATGACCGGGCCGATGCAGGCGCGAGGCGAGATAGAGAAGATATTGAAGGTGCCTCCGGGAGTGGATGCCCTGGCTTTGCTGGCGGTGGGTTATCCGGTGGAAACTCCCGTATCGCCGGGCCGGAAGCCGGTAGCCGAGGTGTGTGAAATTATCCGATAGCGGACGATCAGATTTTTGCCTCAACCATGATGCCTTTGGGAAACAGATCCTCGGGCTGGGCGTGCCGGTGCGCGACGCCCTGATCGTACGCGTAGCGCAGGAACATCTCCAGAGTCGTCCGGTTGGCCTCGATCCCGTAAGGGAAGAAGTCGCCGCCGAATTTGCCGGCGACCATGGTCGCGTGCTCGGCAAGCCAGGGGATGGGAAAATCAAGGCCGGCCTTTATTCGCGCCACGCTGCGCCGTTTTGCTTCCTCGAAGGCCAGAAACAGATTCCGGGCGATCCAGGGATCGTCACGCAGAATGTCTTTGCGCAGGGCAATGACATGCATGATGGGATAGGCGCGATGTTTGGCGAGGAACGCCTCGTCCATCGCCCGTGTTTCGGGAAACAGTCGCACGACATCGGGGTGGCGCCCAAGGGCCTTGGGCGGCGTTGCCGCGAAGATGCAGTCAAGTTCTCCCGACGAAAGCATGTCGCTTAAGGTCTTGTCGGCCACGCGGGTCAGGCGGATGCCCCCGGGCAAACGCATCTCCACGAGTTCATGGCGGCCGATTTCATTTATGCCGGCCTGATACCAGTCCACTTCGCCGAGCGGTACGCCCACATCCTCCTGGAGCCAGCCGCGCATATAGACGGTTGCCGTCTGCGCCCATTCCGGCAGACCGATCTTCCTGCCGCGCAGATCCTCCGGTCCCTTGATGCCCTTGGTGCGGTTCACGAATATGAAGCCGAACCGGAAGGCGCGTCGCAGGAAGACCGGCAGTCCGATGATGTCGGCGTCCGGGCGCGTCGCCTCGGCAACAAATTTTGCAAAGGAAAGTTCGGATACCTCCCATTCGCGGTTGGCGAGAAAACGCGCGAATATCTCGTGAAAATCCATCATGAGCCAGGTCGTGTCAATGCCTTCCGCCCGAACCAGCCCCAGGCGGAATTCGCGGACATGATCATGGTCGGCTGTTGCAATTCTCAGGCGGATGTTTCCGGTCATGCGGCGCTCCTGTTGAGGTAATTTAACTTCGGTGACTGTGCCCGGCGCACGAAGACCGCATTTCGGGCACGCCAACCATAGCGAAACGGCGATTGTCTGTCAAGGAGAAGGGCGGCCAGCCCTAATTTTCTTGACAGGCAACGCACTTTCCCTTACAACAGTCCTGGCCCGAAAAGCGGGTTTTTAAAAGGGGGGGACATGGCGGAACCATCGCGCTTTACGCCCGATATGTATCGGTATTATCAGGCTGAGGGGTACTGGGACAGCACTACCTTTGCAGACGTGTGGGACGCCAACGCCGGCATGTATCCCGACCGGGAAGCGGTCGTGGATTCAAGGACCAGGCTTACCTGGAAGCAAGCCAAACAGTGGATAGACAGGTTGGCGATCGGTTTTCGGGAGGATGGCTTCACAAAAGACGACGTTCTGGTAGTTCAGTTGCCCAATAGCGTTGAGCTGACGCTTCTCCGTGTGGCGGCGGAGAAAGCCGGGCTCCTCTGCGTTCCCGCACTGCGCACCCTGCGCCACCGGGAAATGGAGCACATTGTAAAACTCACCGGGGCCAAAGGGATCGTGGTGCTGTCGGAATATCGGGATTTCAACTATCTGGATATGCTGAGCGAGATCCGGCCTCAACTATCCGGCCTGCAATACGTTTATTTTGCCGGCGATACCGTTCCCGCGGGGGGTGTTTCTCTGAAACGCAGGGTGGAGACACCGGCTGAACAGCGCTATTTTCCCGATTATCTCTCGGGAATAAAGATGCCCTGGAATGAGTACTCGACTATCGCTCATACGAGCGGTACTACGGGATTTCCAAAATTCGTGGAACATCCTATTTGTTCTCTGATGAGTCTCGGCAAGGCAACCGTTCGGGCATACAACCTGACCAGCAATGACGTTGTTGCCGCGCTGAGTCCTGCAGCCTTCGGACCAAGTCTGCTGGCCCACGTATGCGCGCCCATAGCCGGTTCCAAGATTGTGATGCAGGAGCACTTCGAGGCTGAACAAGCCCTCCAAATCATTGAACGGGAAAAAGTCACCGCCGTTGGAGCGGTTCCGGCTCAACTGGCCATGATAGCGGCCTGTCCGAATCTCGGAAAATATAACCTTCGCTCTCTTCGATTCATACGCTGCACCGGTTCTCCGCTTCCCTATCATATCGCCGTAAACGTGGAAGAGAAAATGAAAACGAAAATAGTGCAATGTTACGGCGCCGTAGACTATGGCACGATTTCCGGAAGCTCGTACGCGGATACACGGGAGGTGCGCTTGGCCACCGTTGGAAAACCGTATCCCGGCAGTGAAGTAAAGCTGGTTGACGAATCGGGGAACGAAGCGTTGCAAGGTGAAATAGGGGAGGTTTGGGCCAGGGGGGGGGACAGTGTCTCGGGATATTTTAAAGATCCGGAATCAACAAAGCAGACGTGGCCGGGGGGCTGGTACAGGACGGGAGACCTGGGCAGGTTCGATGCGGAAGGTCACCTTATTGTTGCCGGCCGCAAAAAGGATATGATCATTCGAGGCGGACAAAATGTTTATCCTGCCGAAATTGAGGCGCTTCTCGTCTCACACCCAAAAATTTCGGCGGCAGCCGTCGTGGGAATGCCGGATGAAATTCTGGGTGAAAAAGCCTGTGCCTTTGTCGTCCCGAAACCCGGGCAGGATATTACCTTGCAGGATATGGTGGCATTTCTGAAGGAAAAAGAAATTGCTCCCTTTAAAATACCGGAGAGAATGGAGACAATAGATAAACTGCCGATGGTAGCGGATGATCAGAAGGTGGACAAAAAGCTTCTGGCCCGCACTATTGCCGAGAAATTGGCGGCGGAGAAATAATCAAGATATCATCTATCCGGGAGGAACAGACCGTGAAAAGGAAATTGGAACTGACCGTCAATGACGAAGGAGTGGATGTTGAGGTCGAACCTCACAAGACCCTCCTGGAGGTTTTGCGCGAAGAGCTCGGCTTTACGGGCGCCAAAGAGGGGTGCGGGTTGGGGGCCTGCGGGGCCTGCACGGTTCTTTTGGATGGGGATCCCGTGCTTGCCTGTCTCACCCTTGCCGTCGAGGTTCGGGGGAGGCGCGTCACCACCATCGAAGGCCTGGTACAAGACGGCAAGCCGGACCCGCTGCAAAGGGCTTTCGTCGATCGTGGGGCAATTCAGTGCGGTTTCTGTACGCCGGGGGCAATCATGTCAGCCAAGGCCCTTTTGGGAAAGAAGTCCAACCCTTCAAGCGAGGAAATAAAAGAAGCGCTGGCCGGCAATCTGTGCCGGTGTACGGGATACCAAAAGATCATTGAGGCGGTGGAATCCCAGGTGGAAACTCAATAGTCTTACGGTCGTCATTCGGGGGAGATGAAAACACGGAATTTTGAAGAGAGGGTACGATGAGGTCTGAAAGCTATGCTCACATAGGGAAAGCGCAACCCCAGATCGACGGATTGGCCAAGGCTACGGGGAAGGCTGCCTTCGTGGCGGATCTGGAGCTGCCCCGGATGCTGATCGGTAAAATGCTCGGCAGTCCCCACCCCCATGCGCGGGTGGTGAACGTCGATGCTTCCAAAGCCCTTGCCCTGAGGGGCGTCAAGGCCGTCGTAACGGGAAGTGACGTTCCCGGAAAAACATATGGTTCTTTTTCGAGCCGGAGAGACGAGACGGGCCTTACCCTGAAGGCCCGGTACATCGGAGATCCCGTTGCCGCCGTTGCGGCCGTGGATGAGGAGACGGCCATCGAGGCGCTCGGTCTCATTTCCGTGGACTACGAGCTACTGCCTGCCGTATTCGATCCGGAAGAGGCCATGCGGGAAGGCGCCCCCATTCTGCACGATCAACTGGGCGGCAATCTCGTTGCCGAGACCCATTATGATTTTGGGGACGTGGAGGCCGGTTTTCGTCAGAGCGACCACGTCCGGGAGGATACCTTTTCCATGCAGTCGAATAGTCACGGCTGCATGGAGCCCCGCGGCATTCTGGCAGATTACGACATATCGGGCAAGCTGACGGTATGGGCTTCGACCCAGACGCCGTTCAACAACCGGCGCAACATCGCCCGAGTCCTCAATATTCCCATAAGCAAGGTGCGGGTGATAAAAACCTACGTTGGCGGCGGTTTCGGCAGTAAAATGGACACCAATCCCATGCACGTGGCGGCCCCTCTGCTGGCAATGAAGACGGGCAGACCGGTGAAGATCGTTCTGACCCGCGAGGAGGAAATCAGCATCACCCGTGTTCGCGCCCCGATGAGCGTTTCCGTCAAGACGGGCGTCAAGAAGGACGGCGCCATCATGGCGCAGCAGATGAGGATGCTGGCGGACAGCGGGGCTTATTCAAGCACCAGCATCATGATGATGTACAATGCGGGACTCACCTGTATGATTCCCTACCGGATACCGAGCTTCAAGTATGACGGGTACCAGGTCTATACCAACAAGGCGGTGACCGGGCCCATGCGCGGCCACGGGGCAAATCAGCCCCGTTTCGCCGTGGAGTCGCAGCTTGATATGATTGCCGAAGACATCGGCATGGACCCCGCGGCATTGCGTTTGCGGAACGCCTCGCAGAAGGGCGACACGACGATCAGCGGGTTGCATTTCGTGAGCTGCGAGCTGACGCGCGCCATCGAGGAGAGCATCCGTGCGGCGGGATGGGCTGAGAAGCGCGGGCGGAAGGGGACCAACCGGGGGATCGGCATCGCCTGCGGGGGATTTGTCTGCGGCGCGCGGCAGGGAGGGAATACGGCGTCGGCCGTCAATATCCAGGTTAACGAGGACGGGGGCGTTACGGTGCTCAGCGGTTCCTCCGACATCGGGCAGGGGTGCAATTCCCTGGTGGCCCAGATAACGGCGGAGGAACTGGGCATCCCCCTCTCCGATATTTCGGTTATTGCCGCGGACACGGAAACCACGCCCATCGATAACGGAACCTTTTCCAGCCGGGTGACCTTTTACGCGGGCAATGCCGCGATCATCGCGGCCCGTCAGGTGAAGAAGATACTGGCGGAGATCGCGGCCACCCTGCTGAAGGCCGAAGGGGAAGAGATCGTCTTCCAGGACAGAATGGTATTCGTCAAGGGCAGTCCGGATCGTTCCATCCCCTTCGGTGAACTGGCCAAGGCGGCGGAGGCATTCGGCCACGGACGGTTGATCATCGGCCAGGGGCAATGGGCGCCCACGAACACCCAGTTTCCGGACAAGAGGACCAAATGGGGAAATATCTCCGGTTCCTACAGTTTTTCCACGCAGGTGGCGGAGGTGGAGGTGGATACGGAAACGGGCCAGGTGCGGGTGCTCGGGATAACCATCGGGGATGACTGCGGGCGGGTCATTAACCCGCTGAGCGTGGAAGGCCAGGCGGAAGGCTCCGTGGCCATGGGAATCGGCCATGCATTCATGGAGGATCTCCAGTTCGGCAAAAATGGGCAGATCATGAACCCGTCCTTTCTGGACTTCAAGATACCCACGCCGCTGGAATGTCCGCCGACGACATTGGTGGAAGTGGGGCTTCCCGATCCCATCGGACCCTATGGAGCGAAGGAGATCGGAGAGGGGCTTCTCATCACGTCCGTGCCTGCCATCGTAAACGCCATCTATGATGCCGTGGGCGTTCGCATTAAAGAACTTCCCGTAACCCCGGAGAAGATCCTGAGCGGGTTGGAGGAAAAGAAAAGGAGGGAGAAACAATGATGCGCCTTCCCAAGATGGATCACGCGGCCCCTGCAACGCTGAGCGATGCCTGCTCTCTGATGATCGACCATGGTGAAAAAGCGAGATTGCTGGCGGGGGGAACTGATTTGCTGGTGGCGTGCAAGCTCAGAAACGTGAAACCTTCGCTTTTGATCAGTCTGGGAGGAATCCCGGAATTGAAAGGGATTCGGTTTGATAAGAAGGAAGGCCTCCGGATCGGCGCCATGACCAGTTTGAATGCGCTGCGATATGATCCGGATATTATAAAGCACTATCCGGCTCTGGCTGAGGCGGCGGCAGCCGTCGGGACGAAACAGCTCCAGTATATGGGGACCCTTGGGGGCAACCTCTGCCTGGATACCCGCTGCATGTACTACAATCAATCGGATTCGTGGCGGAAGGTCAGGCCTGCCTGCCTGAAAATGGGCGGGGAGGTTTGCCACGTGGTTCCCAAGGGGAAAACGTGTTATGCGGCCTTTTCCGGGGACATGGCGCCCGCCCTTATGGCCCACGATGCCCGGATCAGTCTGACAAGCGGCGCCGGCGAGAGGACGCTGAATGTAAGCGACATCTATACCGGGGACGGAAAAGCCCCCGTTCTGGTCAAGCCCGGTGAAATCCTGCGGGAAGTAATGGTTCCCGCGCCTGCAGGCAGGCAAAGCAGCACGTATCTGAAGTACCGGGTGCGCGGGTCCATTGATTTTCCCCTGACGGGGGTTGCCGTCCGACTGGCGGCGACTAAGGCCGGCGTCTGCCATGATTGTACCGTCGTCATTAACGCGGTATCATCCGCTCCGAGGGAGGTGCCCGAAGTCGCCGATTTGTTGAGGGGGAAATCTCTTTCCGGAGATTTGGCCGAAGATTTAATAAATCAGGCGGCACAAAAAGCATTCGCCGCCGCCCATCCCGTTGCGAATACCTTCGGCGCCACGCCTTCCTATCGCAGAAAAATGACAGGCATTCTGACGCGCCGGGCCCTGACGGTACTGGCACGGAATTTTTTAGGTTCTTTCGTAAAAAAGTTGAATGACCTATTTATTAACTTCACAACATGTTGATATCAGTTAAGATTAACTGACTTTATTTCGCCATGCCGCGTTAGCATTGAGTTACAAAGGATTTAAGGACATTATTTGCTTGATCTATCGTGATTCTACAACGTTCAAGCCACTCAAATCCTTATTCAGTGCGGCAATGGCGAGTGTGAGTATTGTAAGCGACCTTAATTATAAGTTATTTTAACGCTGCGAAATCTTCATTCAACTTTTTCACGAAAGAAGGATTTTTTATGACATATTCCTGACAAGAAGCCGGACCGCTGCCCCGACCGAGGCTGGTTCAATCTTGCAGATTGAACCAAAATAGTAATAACTGGTCCAGGCTGCGAGCCGGAACCAGCGCCGGGGAAGGCAGGGCCTGTTGGCTCTGCCTTTTCTTATCAAAAGCAAAGCAGAAGACCCCAGACGTTAGTCCGTGGATGAATGCATTCCTTTCAGATTCCTCACCGTAACTTCCTGAAAGAGAGCGTCCGGCAATTTTGAAGGGTATCCACTATTTCAAATGATATTTCCTCATTGGCCTTGATCCACCACCAAAAAAATAGAAAACCTCGTTGATCCTGATAACACAGGG
>CAZTLA010000067.1:0-15807 GCA_964614365.1 uncultured Syntrophales bacterium
TGCGGTATCATATAGGGGAGGGCGGGACGGTGTCAATAACTAATAAAGAAGAGTAGCCTGTTAAGGGATCCGGGACTCGCACGGCACACCCGTCTGACAAAGTCCGCAGGCGTAACTCTCAACCCCCAAGAGTGATTTAATATAATCCGCTGTTACGGAACGGGTATATTTGCTGCATTTTTCCTTGTCATGCCCTGTTTTGCTGATTGCCCCCACCGGGCAGCGATCTATGCAGGCGCCGCAGGTTCCGTCCGAAAAGAAAAGGCAGTAGGCGTGATGATCGCGGTAAGGTCTTGTCGTGGCCGGGATTTGAATGCGGGCAATGACCGACCCGCAACGTATGGCCTTGCCGACGGCAGTAATGAGTCCGTCGCACAGCCCGAAGGTGCCCAGACCGGAAGCGAAGGCGGCATGCCGTTCCGACCAGGTAGAGGCGCGTCCGTACCGCTCCGAGGTGATGCCTTTGGAGAGGGGAGAAAACGAGGGGGCCAGGGCTTTATACCCCGCCTCGTGGAAAAGGGAGACAACGTGCCGGCGCAGCTCTGCGTTAAAATCCTCCCCGTAGACGCGAGCCCTTCCCCATCTCTCCGAGGGAAGGCGCGTCTCTTTCTGATTGTCCGTCTTAATCACGTCCGTGTGCGGGAGAATCCAGCTTATGACGGTCAGATCGGAGGCGGAGGGTCTTTCTTCCGGGAATGTCCCGGTAAACAGTTCCCGGGGTGTCAGGTAAAGATCGCTGATATGCTTTTTGTATTCCAGGTAAATAGGATCATCACCGCCGGAAAATCCCACGAGAGGTTCGTCCCATGCCCGCTCGTTCGTTTCGTTTCGCAGGTTGTTTGCCGGGGAGTTCTTCACAAAATCTTTGATCATGCCTTTCACCCACGCTGAGGCGTCTTCAGAGGGATTCATTGTTCATTTTCTCCTTTCCCGGTAAATATTCCGTTCCTCTTTCTCTCCCTTTATCACGAATTGGCGGAATAAGGAAGTTTCCCGGCGGTGGTTTCTTGGCGCCTACTTTGTCACCCTGCCCGGATATCCGGGTTCGGGGCAACAAAACTATTTACAGAAGAATACAGAAAATGGTAAATATTATGGCAAATTAAAAGAGATGGAACACGGCATGATCATAGTAGTGGCAATGCTGCTTACAAAACTGGCTTATAGGGAGGAACATGCTGGCAAATAACATTAGAGGCTTGTCCATCTTCCATCGATTGCTTGCCACTTTTCTCAGCGTTATCGTTGCCTTTGGCGCCGTGCTGGTGCTTACATTTTATTCTTTCAACAAGGAGTCCGTTGAAAGGCATACCCGAGAGCGCATTTCCCAGCAATTTGAAAGCATCAAACACGGGTTCGCGGATGAGTGGCAAAACGACCTGACGGTATCACTGAAATTACTGGCCGCCAATCTCCTTCTCGATGAATTTATTATGTCATCGCAGACGGAAAAGGATATCCGTGCCCGATCCTTGGAAAGGCTATTCCGGCAGTACATTCGTCATATGGAAAACTATCGTCGCATCTATTTCGTAGACTCCTTGGGGAAAGAGCGGATAATCGTCGACAAAGCGGGCGTTGTAAGAGAATATCGTAACCTCAAGGGAAACAAGCTATTCAGTGGGCTTGAATCTGCAGTGCCGGGAACCATCCGGGTGGAGGGGCCTTACCGGAACAAGAGAGGAGAGCTTATTTTTTCCGTGGGTATTTCCAAGGCTGATCTTGATAAAGGAAAATTCGGCGGCGTCCTTATCGTAGATGTGGGATTGAAAGGATTGCTCGATTATTTGGGAGAAGCTGCGTTTTTTGGTGAGAACCCCGTCTGGGTCATTGCCCCGGACGGAGAGGTGTTGAAACAACCTCAGACGGCAAGGGCTACTCTTGACCCCCGCCCCTACCTGTCTCAGGAATATCAGAAAGAACGCAAATTCGCGGCGCCGAAGGGCGGGATGCTGATGTACGAAGATATCGCTATCGTTCCCGATCAGCGCTTTCTGAGACTGGTTATCAGCATTCCTTCCTCGCTGTTGTTCAAGGATGCCCGATGGGTTCTCAAGTTTTTGTTCGGCGTTTTCATCCTTTTTCTTTTCCTGGCTTCCGTGGTTGTCTTCTATCTGTCGAAATATTTTTCCATGCCTATTGTGGAACTTGCCCATGCCGCCGCCGGGCATGCCTTGGGGGATCGCTTCAACAGGGTTACTATAAAAACTTCCGGGGAGGTGCAATTGCTGATTGACAGCTTCAATCGCATGGCTGACGACCTGAAAAAAACCACCGTGTCCAGGGATTACGTGGGCAATATCATTGACAGCATGCGGGAAGTGCTTATCGTTCTTTCGCCGGAAGGCAGTATCGTAAGGGCCAATTCGGCCGCCGTCAAGCTTCTGGGGTATGAGGAAAAGGAACTGATGGGGCAGCAGATAGGATTGATTGTCGCCGGAGAGTCGTCAGGCGAGGATGGAGAAACGGAAGACATCTGGAAGGGATATTTTTCCGGCAATACGGAGAAAACGTTTCTGGCCAAGGACGGCAGGCAGATACCGGTACTTTTTTCCGCCGCCATGATGTGGGACAGCTACAAGGCGTTTCAGGGCGTGGTATGCGTGGCTCAGGACATAACGAATCTTAAAAATCAGGAAAAGGAACTTATCGGGGCGCGCCGTACCGCAGAGGAATCGAACAGGATAAAGTCGGAATTTCTTGCCAATATGAGCCACGAAATACGGACACCCATGAACGGCATCATTGGGATGACGACCCTCGCCTTGGAAACGGAGCTGACCGAAGAACAGCGGGATTACCTGGGAACCATACAGCGAAGCGCCAATGCCCTGCTCGATGTTATCAATGACATCCTTGATTTTTCCAAGATAGAGGCGGGGAAATTGTCCCTGGATGTCATCAATTTTAATCTGCGATTGACCGTGGAGGGAGTGGTCGAAACCCTGGCGCCCCAGGCATCTGCGAAAGGACTGGAACTGGCGTGTTGTGTAGATCCTGGAGTGCCGTCCATGCTGAAAGGGGATCCCGGAAGGCTCCGCCAGATACTGCTTAATTTCGGCAGCAATGCCGTCAAGTTTACCCATACGGGGGAGGTAGTCATCAGGGTGGAACTGCTGGAGGAGCAGGAAGAGCGCGCGACCATTATGTTCTCCGTCACCGATACGGGCATCGGTATTGCCCGGGAGAAACAGAGCATCATCTTTGATGCCTTTGTCCAGGCCGATGGTTCCACCACGAGACTTTACGGAGGCACGGGGTTGGGATTATCCATCACCAAGAACCTGGCCGACATGATGGGCGGGAAGATCGGCCTGGAAAGCGCCGTCGGAAAGGGCAGTCGGTTCTCGTTCTCCGCACCCTTTGAAAAGCAGGGTGACGAAGAGGTCTTGCCCGACAAAATGCTGCCCGACATGAAGAATGTCCGCGTGCTGGTTGTTGACGACAATGAAACCAACGGCATTATCCTGGTCAAGATGTTGGAGCGGTTCGGCTGCGGCGCGGAAGCAGTGACGAATGGTGCGGAAGCGATCAGAGCTCTTAAGGAAGCCGGCATGGAGGGCAATCCCTTCCAGATTCTGTTTCTGGACATGCAGATGCCCGGAATGGATGGGGAACATACGGCGACGATTGTCAGGCATACTCCGGGAATCAACACGATCCCCATTATCATCCTCACTTCCCTGGGAAGGCGCGGAGAAGTATCCCACGTGCGCGATATGGGATGCGACGGCTACCTGATCAAACCCATCCGGCAGTCATTCCTGCTGGATGCCATTTCCACCGTCATGAGCATTCAGAAACAACCCCTGAAGGACAGGACCGTCGTTACGCGCCACACCGTACGGGAGAAGAAGCTCAGAAGCGTCAAAATTCTCCTGGTGGAGGATAATCCCATTAATCGGAAGGTGGCGCTGGCGATCCTGAACAAGGAAGGTTACCAGGTGGATACGGAGGAAAATGGGTTCCGTGCGGTGGAAGCGGTCGGCCGGAATCCGTACGATTTGATCTTGATGGATGTGCAGATGCCGGGTATGGATGGGGTGGAAGCTACGCGGCTGATTCGTGAAAAGGAAGGGCGAGACAGACATACGATCATCATCGCCATGACGGCACAGACAGCGTCGGTGGACAAGGATCGTTGCCTGAAGGCGGGGATGGACGACTATATCGCAAAACCGCTCGAGGCGGAGGACGTGTACGGTGTTTTGGGGAGGTGGCTTAAGTTTCGGGTGGATGATGCCCCCTCACACCGGAAAGACAGGCAGGGTGCGGAGCCGGAGTCGCATGCCAACGGGGGCGGCGATGCAGTTGTCGATATGAAGAACGCCATGTCGAGATTTGGCGATGACCGGGAGTTTTACCGTGAACTCATCGGTGATTTCCTGAATTACGTTCCGGGAAAGATCAAGGCCCTCGAAGAAGCGGTGCAGGCGCGGGACGTGGAAAATGTGCAAGGTTTTGCCCACAGCATAAAAGGTGCGGCGGGGAATCTGAGCGCCAGAAAGGTCTTTTCAACGGCTCTGCGTATAGAAAATAAAGCCGGTGACGGCGTTCTGGCGGATGTTCCCCTTCTGATCGAGGAACTGAAATCTGAAATTACGCGGCTGAAGGAATTCAGCAAAACACTGCAATGATCCGGGGATATTGGTTATGCGCATATTAATTGCTGAAGATGATCCCGTTTCCGGAAAGCTTCTCCGCAGAATGCTTGAAAGTTGGGGACATGAGGTGCTTACCGCCGAGGACGGCGAGGAGGCTTGGAATATTTTCCGGAGTCAGACAGTCAAGTTCGTGATCGCCGACTGGATGATGCCGGGCATGGATGGGGTAACCTTGTGCCGGAGGATCCGCTCTTCCGACGTTTCCGGGTACAGTTATTTTATCTTGCTGACGGGCAAAGACAAGAAAGAGGACATCATTGCCGGTCTCGACGCGGGCGCCGACGACTACGTTATTAAACCGTTTGAACGGGGCGAACTCAGGGTCCGGGTGCGGGCCGGAGAGCGCATACTGGAGCTTGAGCGGGAGTTGAACGAACAGAACGAAACATTGAGCAATCTGAACATCAAGCTGGAAGAACTTATCAGGCTGGATCCCCTTATGGATATCGGGAACCGGAGGCACTTTTATGAAACCGTGGAGAAGGTGCACCATCAGGCACGCAGGTACGCAAACGCCTACGGCATCATCATGTGTGATATAGATAATTTCAAGGCGTTCAACGACATATACGGACACCTGGGAGGAGACGGCATCCTGCGCACCGTTGCAGACGCCATCAGAAGGTCGGTGCGCACGTCCGATCAAATTTTCCGCTATGGCGGTGAGGAGATCGTCATCGTGCTTCCGGAACAGGATATGGAAAATACGGCTCTCGTGGCGGAAAAAATCAGGGCCAACATCGAGGCCCTCGATATCCAGCACAAAGGGACAAAGGGGGGGGTCCTTACCATAAGCTGCGGTGCTGCGGCATTTGACGGCAGCAACCTGGATTTGAAGTGGGAGGCAGTGCTCGATCTTGCCGACAGGGCGCTGTATGAGGCAAAATCTTCGGGCAGGAACCGGGTATGTTTGCGTTGAGGGAAGGAGCGCTAAAGAAGGTTCTATTGAGGTTTAGGGGATACCGGCTAAAACGAAAACGAAAGGAGAAACGAAACCCATGTCGAAAATAATCGATGCGTTGAAACAGGCCTTTGCCGGCGAATCGCAGGCAAACCGCAAATACTTGGCGTTTGCCGCTCGCGCGGATCAGGAAGGCCACAAGCAGGCGGCGCGCCTCTTCCGTGCCGCCGCCGAGGCGGAGACGGTCCACGCCCATGCCCATCTGAAAGTGCTGGGCGGCATTCGCGGCACCAAGGAGAATCTTGAAGAGGCCATTTCCGGTGAGACGTTTGAATTCAACAGCATGTATCCGGGAATGATTGCCGACGCGAAGGCGGAGGGCAACAAGGAGGCGCAGCGCTCCTTCCAGTGGGCAAATGAGGTGGAAAAGATCCATGCCGGACTCTACCAGAAAATGGCGGATGATCTGGGGAAGTCGGATGAAGATTATCCCTACTACGTATGCCCCCTGTGCGGCTACACGGCGGAAAAAAATGCGCCTGAGGAATGTCCCGTCTGCGGCGCCAAGGGCAGGGCCTTCAAGAAAGTAGAATGACGGGGACGAGGATTTCGTGAACGTGGACATGATCAAGGGACTCCTCACCCTCTCCACCGGGATAGCGTTGTTTCTCTTCGGCATGCTGCAGCTGAACTCGGTCATCCAGCGCCTGTTTACCGTCCGGTTCCGTCAGTACGTGAAGTATTCCGTCAGGAAGCCCGTTTACGGGCTCTTGACCGGCATCCTATCCACAATCCTTTTCCAGAGCAGTTCCGCCACCACGGTTTTGATTATCGGCATGGTCAGCGCCGGGCTGATTACCTTCTACAACTCCCTGGGCATCATCCTGGGCGCCGACATCGGCACAACGCTGACTGTGCAACTGGTGGTCTGGAAGTTCACCGATCTGGCGCCCCTGTTCATCATTGCCGGCGGCTGTCTGTGGGTGGCGGGGAAAAAGAAATGGAAACTGGACGGGGAGGCGCTCTTTTACTTCGGCGTGCTCTTTTTCGGATTGAGCCTCGCCGCCGTCGCGACGGCCCCCCTGAAGGAGAATCAGATCGTTATCCGTTTTTTCCAGGAGACGAGAAACCCCCTGTTCGGCGTGGCCATCGGCATGATTTTCACGGGGATTGTGCATGCCTCCGTCATCCCCATCAGCATTCTCGTTATCCTTGCCCAGTACGGACTCATCACCATTGAAAATGCCCTGCCCATCGTTTTCGGCGCCAACGTAGGCACCACCGTCACCGCCCTGATGGCGAGCATGGTGGCGGGCGTCAGCGGCAAACGAAGCGCCCTTTCCCATTTTCTGTTCAAATTGGCGGGCGTCATCCTCTGTCTTGCCGCTCTGCCGCTCTTTGTCGCTATCCTGAAAGCGATTTCCTCCGGCATCGCACAGCAGATCGCCATCGGTCACTTCCTGTTCAACCTCCTCGTGGTGGCCGCTTTCTTCTTTCTCCTGAAGCCCTTTGCCCGCCTCATCGAAAAAATCATTCCCGGGGAAGAAAATGTTCTGCCTCTGTGGCCCGAATATATCAATGACGAATGTCTGACGGAGCCGGGAAAGGCACTGGACTGCGTGAAGAAGGAGCTGGAGCGGGAAATTGTCCTTACGGCAAGAATGTTTGCGGAGGCGATGAGCATTACGGGCAATTACCAAGTTGGCCGGAGGAGAAACATCATCTACATGAAACTGGTGCTGGACAATGTGCGGACGGAGATCGTCCGTTTCCTGTGGAAGGTGTCCAATGTTGCGCTGTCTCCGGAGCTGTCGAAGAAACTCTTCACCTTTACGGGCGTGAACGGCGAGATAGGAAGAATCGGCGATCAGATAGTCAGCATCGCCGATCTTTTGAAGGACAAGGCGCAGCGCGGCATCGGGTTCAGTGAAGCGGCGACAGGAGAAATAGAGGAGATAGAAAAGCTGGTGTCGGAGAACCTCCGGGAAACCGTTTCCATCATTGATAAACGGGACGGGGAGAAGATTTGGTTTATCTTCCGCCGCGAGGAGGAAATCGACGGCAAGGTGAAAGAGGCTCGGGAGCGGCATCTGGAGCGGTTTTGCGAGAAAGCCTGCCGGCCCGAGGCAGGGCCCATCTTCGTTTCCCTGCTGATCCACTTGGAGCGGATATCGGACCACTGCCAGAACATCGCCGAATACATCGAGGATCTGAAGGATATCTGACGACTCTTAGAAGACCTTTATTGCGACAGCACCCGCACAGACGATAAATATCGATGCGTACCTGAATCGGGTAATTGGCTCCTTCAGGAAGGCGGCCGCAATGATCGCCGCAAAAACCACCGACGTCTCCCGGAGCGCCGCGACAAGCGCGATAGGCGCGCGCGTCATCGCCCACAGTGCCAGTCCGTACGATGCCAGGGTGCAGGCGCCCCCGAGCAAGCCCCTGTGCCAACCTCGCCGGATAGACTGAAGCACCTCCCGGCCCCGACCTGCTGCTGAGACGGCTAAGAGCAGTGGGGCGGTCAGCAAGAACATCCAACCCGTGTAACTGAATGCATGCCCGGAAAGTCGCGCCCCCTGACCGTCTACGAGCGTGTAGGCAACAATGACGCCGGCGTTTGTCAGAGCGAACATGGCGGGCGCGGCGCGAAATGTCCCGGAATGCCACGAGTCGCCGGCGAGGACAAGAATACCGCAGGAAATGAGGAGAACGCCTGCCCATCCGCCCGGCGAAGGCGATTCATTCATCAACAGCGCTGCGGCAACTGCGGACAGTGCAGGCGCGGAGCCTCGCATCAATGGATACACAAAACTCAGTTCTCCACTTCGGTACGAAAACGCCACGAGGGTAAAATAGGCGACATGTATCAATACAGACGCCGCCAGATACGGCCGGCTTTCGACGGCGGGAAGGGGAACTGTCGGCAACATGAACGCCGTCCAGACGGCAGCACCGAGAACAATCAAGACGGTATCATGGAATTTCTGAGAAGACGCACGAACAAGCGCATTCCAACCGGCATGAAGCGCGGCGGCAAATAACATGATTGCCATGACGTCGAGTGACAAGGGTTACCTCTTTTGTCCGATATCTGAGCGGGCCATCGACCGAGCTAACTGGCGGCGGCCACAGTGTATCAAGAAAAATAACCCTGCTATTCCGCCGGCCGGTTCAGCGACTCGTTTGAGTTTCTTCCGGTTCTTTTCGACTTCTCAGTTGATCTCTCATAGTACGAGGATCACGAGCGCAATGGAAAAGCCCGAACATTATGATCTGATCGTCTTCTATTGTGAAGTATACGGCGTACGGGAATCTTCTTAGCAGACAGCGACGGAAGCTGCTATGAACCCTTGGATAAAGCAGAGGATTACGAGTAATCTCAATGGCGTAGGCATAAAATATCCGAAGAAATTCTTCGCCAAGGCCTTGGGATTTAGCTTCATACCATGTGTAACCAGACGTAATGTCTTGTTCAATTTCGGGAACAAAACGTAACTTGAACGTCATTTCATTCTTTCTATTCTTGTCCGAAGTTCCTCAAGAGACAAAAGGTTTCCTGGAGCGGCTTCATATCCCTTGAGCCTTATGTCCAGTTCCTCCATATGGCTCTGCGGGACAGGCACCACAGACTCATCAGAAGCGATGCTATCCCACAAATCTTCAACTAAAAGAATCTTTTCCGGCGTGCTCAATTTTTTTATTTCAGCAATATCGCTCACGCGCATTGTTTTGCTCCTTTCGTGCTTGATGTTTGTTCTGATAATATCACATTCATTTCCCCGAAGCTATCACCCGAACGACCGGCTTCAGCGGGAACTCCGGGCGATCCGCTGAAAGCCGTGGTTATGCTTTTATGTATACGTTTTCCAAATCACAATTACTGCAAAGGTTAAAAGAAGTAGTAATATCAAACAAACAGGTATTAATATGCCTGCTGAAAATGCTTTAAGAGATATTTCTTCTTGTTTACCCTGCTCCTCTTTTGAGATAGACTTGCTTAAATAGACAGATGCCGCTGACGCAGATATCGCTAAGGTTAGAAGCCATAGATCGCCACCGAACATTAAGATGCTCAATCCCGCTGAGCCAGCTGCAATAATATTTGCTACAGAGATCCAGCTTTTTTGCTTTTATAATTTTTCATATTTGCCACGTACAAAACCATTTATTAACTTGCACTTTTGCCCGATGCCTGTTACCGGCCATATCCAGGCGACAGCTTCGATAGGAATTCATATGTCTGACTCGACGCTGTGTCAAGAACTAAAACAGCCGAAACTTCTCGATCACGTCCGCATTGGATCACGCCGGGAATGTTGCCTGATGACCCGTCAGTTCCCCAAAGAGCTTGACCGGTGCGGGGGCCTGTGGTACTTTTCACCTTACCGTTTCACAATCATCAGTTTACCAAATACGCTAAGGGGGACCGGCCATGGCAGAAAAACGTCTGGATGCGCTTAAGGTTGCGCTCAATAATGAAATGAGGGAACACGAGTTTTATCTCAAGAATGCACAAAGGACCAAGAATGCCGTGGGGGAGGCCATGTTCCGGCAGATCGCGAGTGAAGAACTGGAACACTACGAACGATTGAAACAACTCAGCGAGACCTGGGGAAAAAAGGGGACGTGGCCCAAGACGATTCCCCTGAAAGTGAAGGATACGAACGTGGATACGATCCTGAAGGACATGGTGAAGAAAGCCGGGCAGATACCGGCCGGCGATACCGATGATCTTCAGGCGATCAAGACCGCAATCGACTTCGAGGCCAAGGGGGCGGAATTCTATGCCCGCCTCCGGGACGAGGTGTCCGATCCCCAAGAGAAGGAATTCTTCGGCCTCCTTGCCAACATCGAGCGCGAGCATTTCACTTCGCTGAAAGAGACGGAGGAATTCCTCACCAATCCCGCCGAATGGTATCAGCGGATGGAGAGGACCGGCCTCGACGGCGCCTAACATGCAGGCTATTGAAAAACGCCCATCTGCGGCGTTTCCCTCATACTTCGCCATTCGACATACTTTAGTACGCCTCATGACTAAGTATTTCGGGGGCCTTGCATCTGGGCATTTTTGAACAGCCTGCTGCTGATTTTTTAGCAGCTTGTTGCGGCCAGTGTGGGCCGTCAGGGTTTGGGGCTGTTTCCGGTGTCCTCCGTCTCGGCCATGAGCGCTACCGTTTGTTCCCAGCGGGGATACATTCCTTCCAGTTGTGCGACGATTGTCTTTAATTCCCGGTTCAACGCTTTTATCTTTATCGGATCACGAAGCGTATCCGGTTGGCACAGGAGCGCCTCGTTCCTCTTCTTGTGCTCTTCCAGACCGGTGATTTGTCCTTCCAGGACTGAGAGCTCTTTCTTCAGGGCGCTTCTGATTTTGTAGAGACGGTTTCTCTCCTTGGCTTCCAGCTTCTTTTCTTCCCGTGTCCGGTACCCGGCGGCGGCAGGGGCATTCGCCGTATCCGCGTCCGTCCGCGTCCCGTTATTCCCGCCGGCTCCGGAAGGTGCGGCTGCGCCCGCGGGTCTTTCCTTATTCAGTTCCTTCCTTTTTTCTATGAAGTAGGAATAGTTGCCGCTGTACTCGTGAATCTTCCCGTCCTTGAGCTCGACGACGCGGTTCACCATGCAATCCAGGAAATACCGGTCGTGCGAAACGATGACCACCGTGCCGTGGTAGTTCAGCAGGGCATCCTGAAAGATGTCCTTCGTCTTGAGATCCAGGTGGTTGGTGGGTTCGTCGAGGATAAGAAAGTTGGCGTCCGAAAGCAGGATTTTGAGAAGAGCCAGGCGCGACTTCTCACCGCCGGAGAGGATGGAGACCTCCTTGTGGATGTCGGTCCCCGAAAAGAGAAAGGCGCCGAGGAGGTTCCGTTTTTCCTGGTCGTTGCTCCTCGTTCCCGCCGCATGCACTTCCTCCCAGATGGTCCTTCCGTAGTTCAGGTTCTCCGCGCTTTCCTGGGAGAAGAAGGCCATTTTCACCTGGAGGCCGTACTTGACTTCACCCGCGTCAGGTTCTTCCGTTTTACTCAAAAGGCGCAGCAGCGTCGATTTGCCCGCGCCGTTCATGCCCACCAGGGCGACCTTTTCCCCACGGGAAAGGACGAAGCTGACGTCCTCGAATACCGCAACTGCGCCGTAGGATTTGGAGAGCCCCTCCGCGCGCACCACTTCCTTTCCGCTTCTGGCGGAAGGGGGGAATTTTATGGTCACCATTTTTGCCTTTTCCGGCGTGCGCACGGTTTCAAATTTTTCCAGCATCTTGAGGCGGCTCTGCACCTGCCTGGCCTTTGTTGCCTTGTAGCGGAACCGCTCTACGAAAACCTGCATCCTCTTCATCTCTGATCCCTGGCCGGCCATTTCCTTCTTCAGGATTTCCAGGCGTTTTTCTTTCTCGCTCAGGTAGGTGGAATAGTTCCCGCTGTAGAGGGTGAGACGCCGGTCTGCGAGGTCGGCTATTTGCTTCACGATCTTGTCCAGAAAAACACGGTCATGGGAAACAGCGATGATCGTGCCCGGATAATCCTTCAGGTAACTTTCCAGCCACTCCATGCTCTCCGTGTCCAGGTGGTTCGTCGGCTCGTCAAGCAGCATGATGTCGGCGCGGGAAAGAAGGATGACGGCGAGCAGCACCCTCATCTTCCAGCCGCCGGAAAACTCGGCGCAGTTTTTTGAAAAATCGCTCTCCCGGAACCCCAGGCCCTTCATGATCTGTTTCGCCCGCGCCTCGAAGGAGTACCCGTCTTTCATAGTATAGAGGGCCAGCGCCGATTCGTATGCGGCAAGGAGCTGCCTGTGTTCCGCCTGTTCCTGCGGGCAACCGGCAATCTGCTCTTCGTAGCGCTTTATCGATTCCTCCAAATCGAAAATGCCGCTCTTCTTTTTCAGATAGACAAGCAGGTTCAACGGCTCAAGTTCGGCGAGGTCCTGGGGAAGGTAGCCGATGGTCCTTTTCTTCCTCTCCGGGATTTCAACGGCGCCCTCCTCCGGCTCCACCTGTCCCGTAATCATCCGGAGAAGCGTGGTTTTGCCCATGCCGTTGTCGCCCACGAGGCCGATCCTGCTCTTCTCCGTGATCGTCCAGTTGATCCGGTCAAAGAGTTTTCTGTCCGCAAAAGACAGGCTTATGTTTTTCAGATAAATCATTGTTTCTCCCTGAGCGCTTGCGGATATATAGAGAAAAGGGCGGGGGTTGTCAATCGCGTCGTGCAGGCCTCGATAAAATATGGTAAGGAGAAACGACATGCTCGCTTCCGGGCGGGGAGTTTCAAAGCAAGGTTCATCGGATGCAGGAACGAAGGGAGACTGAACATGGCTGAAACTGATGCGGCGGGATCGGGGAAGAGCGGCGGAGGGGAATCGCTTGCCTCCTGGCTGGGCGTAAACAGGGCCACGATGGCGGTGCTCATCGTTACTGCCGGGCTGGGGCTTTCGGAGGAGATATGGCGTAATTTTCTTGCCATCCACTTGAAGGACTCCCTGACGGGTGTCAACCATGCCGCCCAGGTTCTGGGGGCGGTAAAGTACATGGGCATCTTCGCCGTTTTGGTCAACATCCTGGAAGGATTCGGCTACATCATCGGCGGCGCCGTGGCGCACCGGATGGGCGCCCGCGTGGCATTTCTCGTTTCGGCCTTGCCCATGGCGGCGGGCTTTTGCATTCTCCTGGCAACGCGCAATCCCCTTTTAATCATTGCAGGCGCTCTTCTGGTGACCAACTGGGAATCGCTTTCCGTGCCCGCGACCTTCGAAGTGGTAGGCAGCGGGACACCGGTCAAGCGGCGCACGATTGCGTTCGCCATGCAGAGCATACAGAAACGCCTGCCCAAGGTGTTCGGCCCCCTGATCGGCGGTTTCGTCATGGCCGTGGGGTACTGGATCAACTTGTCGCTGGCCTTCGGGCTGGTCGTAATCGTTTCGGCGATCCAGTGTTACCTGCTGGGACGCATGCGACCCAGGGACGAGGGGGAACCCGTCCCCCTGAAACGGATACTGAAGGACATGCCGCCGCACCTCAAGAGCCTTCTTTCGGCGGAGATCATTTTGCGGTGGGGGGACTGGTTTGTGCGCGACTTTGCCGTGCTGTACCTGGTGGGGGTACTGGCGGTGAGCACCGCCGAAGCGGGCGCCCTGGTTGCCCTCAGCGGTCTGACGGCCCTTGTCACCTACATACCCGTCGGCAAAATAGTGGACAAGGCATCGAGTCCCCGGCTATTCATCGGCCTCACCTTTTTCCTTTTTGCCCTGTTTCCCCTGAACCTGGCATTGCTCCCCCGGCTGTCGCCGCTGGTCGGGGTATCGGTGACGTGGGCGCTGGTTGTGGTCTTCGTGCTGAACGGTCTGCGGGAGGTGGGGGAGCCGGCGCGCAAGGCCATGATCTCCGGCGCCTTCCCGCGGGAGACGCGGGCGCGCGCCATCGGGCTGTACTGGGGACTGCGTTCTTTCGCCTTCTGCCCGGCCCCGCTTATTTCCTACTTTTTGTGGAGCCGTTTGGGACCGGAGACCACTTTTCTGATCGGTGGGGTGTTCGGGATGTTTGCCACCTTGTGGTTCTGGCTCAGGGTCAGGTTCGTGCCCACGGTCTGATATTCCCTATAAGCCCAGGTAGGCGCTCTTCACCGCCTCATTGTTGAGGAGGCTTTGGGCCGTTCCCGAAAAAGCGATGCGGCCGTTTTCCATGACGTAACCCCGGTGGGCGATTCTGAGCGCCATGTTGGCATTCTGTTCCACGAGCAGGATGGTCGTGCCCTGCTCATCGGAGATTTTTCTGATCATCGTGAGGATCAGTTTGACGGCAAGCGGCGCAAGTCCGAGAGACGGCTCGTCGAGCAGCAGGAGTCGCGGTCTTGCCATGAGTGCGCGCGCGATGGCGAGCATCTGCTGTTCCCCGCCGCTTAAGGTGCCCCCCTGCTGGTGTCTCCGCTGGGCAAGTATGGGGAAGAGCCCGAAGATATACTCCCGGTCGCTTTTGATCCCCGCCCGGTCGCTGCGCAGGAACGCTCCCATGTCGAGATTTTCTGCGACCGTCATCTTGGGAAAGATGCGGCGTCCCTCCGGCGCCTGGGAAATGCCGAGTGATACGATTTCATCCGGGCCGAGCGCTTGAATCGGCTGCCCCAGAAAAACGATGTCGCCGGACCGGGGAGGCACGATACCGGAGACGGACATGAGGGTAGTCGTTTTGCCGGCGCCGTTGGCGCCGATGAGGGCGACGATCTCCCCTGCCGACACGGAAAGCGTTACGTTTTTGAGCGCCATGATGCTGCCGTAAAAGGTCTGCACATTTGTCAGTTCAAGCATCGTGGTCTTCTCCCAGGTACGCCTCGATGACCACGGGGTTCCCCCGGATTTCAGCCGGCGTCCCTTCGGCTATCTTTTCCCCGTAATCCATCACGCAGATGCGGTCGGAGATGCTCATGACCAGTTTCATGTCGTGCTCGATGAGCAGGATGGATATCTTTTTTTTGTCCCGTATCTGCCGGATCAGTTCTTCCAGGTCCTTCGTTTCCTGGGGATTCATCCCGGCTGCCGGTTCATCGAGGAGCAGGAGGAACGGATCCGTTGCCAGGGCCCGCGCGATTTCCAGGCGGCGCTGCGCACCGTAGGGCAGGTTCGTGGCCCGTTCATTGACGGACGCCTCCAGCCCCATCGTTTCCAGGATGCCGTAGCTTTTGCGCACGATCTCTTCTTCCTCGCGCACTGTTCCCTTCCCCCGGAGGACCGCGCCCAGGAGGCCGGAGGACGTACGGCAATGGCGCCCCACCATCACGTTTTCCAGGACCGTCATGGCGGGGAAGATGCGTATGTTCTGAAACGTACGCGCCATGCCGCGCTCCGTCACCTGGTGCATTTTCAGACCATTGATGCGTTCGTGTTTTTCGCCCGGCGGATCGATGAAGATATCGCCCTCCACGGGAGGGCAGATGCCCGTGATGCAGTTGAAGAACGTGGTCTTGCCCGCGCCGTTGGGGCCCACCAGGGCAACGATCTCCTCCCGTTCCACATGCAAATCCACCTTGTCCAGTGCCCGCAATCCCCCGAAGGCCATCGTCAGTCCCTTGACTCGAAGCACGGGTTCCATGGTTATCCCTTCTCCAATCCGGGGCTGTTTTCCCGTTTCCGGAACGTGTAGGTTCGGCGCGTGCCCGCTACCAGGCCCTGGGGGCGAAAGAGCATCATGAGCACCATGGCGGAGCCGAAGATGAGCATGCGGTAGTTGCTGAAGGCCCGGAGGTATTCCGGCAC
>CAZTLA010000068.1:0-8890 GCA_964614365.1 uncultured Syntrophales bacterium
GCCTACTGGCTGACCGCGTCGTGGAACTCCAGTACATCGACAACGTGTCGCACGAGACGGTCAGACGGGTCCTAAAAAAAACGAAATCAAACCCTGGAAAAAGGTCGGCTGGGTGATCGCTCCGGAAGCCAACGCCGACTTTGTCGCCGCCATGGAAAGGGTTCTCGACGTATACCGGCGTCCCTACGACGCCTCCCTGCCGGTGGTCTGCATGGACGAGACCCCCCGTCAGTTGATCCGCGAGACGCGAATGCCCATGCCTGCGCGGCCTGCTGAACCTGAGCGGCACGACTATGAGCATGAACGCTGCGGCGTCTGCAACGTCTTCATGGCGTGCGAACCCTTGGCGGGCAAGAGGATGACGAAGGTGACCGAACGCAAGACCAAAACCGACTGGGCGCAGTTCCTTCAGGACATCGCCGGGCGCTACGCGAGCGCCAAGAAAATCACGCTGGTGATGGACAACCTGAACACGCACGGCCCCGGAGCGTTGTACCAGACTTTTCCTCCCGAGCAGGCTAAGGCGCTGTGGGATCATTTCGAGTTCGTCTACACGCCGAAGCACGGCAGTTGGCTCAACGTGGCGGAAATCGAACTGAATGTCATGATCCGCCGGTGCCTGGCACGACGGATCGACAGTGTACAGGAAATCCAAGCGGAGGTGTTGGCTTGGCAGAATCACCGCGATCAGCTCCGGGCGAAGGTCAACTGGCGCTTTACGACGAAGGACGCACGAGTGAAACTCAAGCGTCTTTATCCGACATTGGTTGAGCGACATGACACTAGTTTAATCCCCCAATTATCCTCTCAAGCTCTCTTCCAATTGCATCGATGTTACACCTCTCCACAAATGTTTTATATCCTGCTTCAGCGATTTGCTCCCTTAAAGATTCATTTTCTCGCAGTTCCAGAACTGCGTTGGCCAAGGAGTCCGCATCAGCCATTTTGACCAAGAGAGCATTTCCTTTATGCGTAAATAGTTCCCGGTTTCCCGGGCAGTCCCCCACTATTACCGGTTTTTTCATGGCAATAAATTGATACGTCTTTCCTGCGATGACTCTCTTTGCCTTCTCTATATCCGAAAAGTGCCCCCCAAGACATACATCCGCCTGCCCAATTTCCAACGGCAGATTTTCGTAAGGAATCCAATCGATAAATGTTATATTCTTAATCCCCATTCGTCGGGCAAGATCACGGATTTTTATATGTTGTGGCCCTTTACCGACAATCTTGAATTCAATCTTCTCAGTCTGCTCCAAATTCTTGGCTGCCTGAATTATATATTCCATTCCATGGAGGGGGAGGTAGGTGGCATAATAGAAAACCCTGAACCGGTGATCCTCCTTTTTCACATCTCGGGGATAAAATATAGAATCATCAGCACCAACAAAGATTCTTTGGAATTTATCCCTCTTCAGGCCGAAGGTGTCAATAAAATAGTCTATGTGAGCGTTCGTGTCTAATAAAATCCTGTCCGAACTCTCGCACGAATACTTATCAAGCCAATAGAAAAATCTTCCTGTCGGAGAGGTTGGTTTAAATTTTTTCCTATCAAAGCACAATGTGTCATACGCCGATAGAAAGGCATCAAAAATTATGGGTTTACTGGTGAGCTTTCCGATGATCGGCACGAGCGGCTGACCAAAAAATCCTATAAAAACGAAGTCAAACTTATTGTTTCTTGCAAGGATATATTTCCTTAAGCTTGTAATATATCTGGTAAGATAGGAAGCCGATGAGTCAGTACAGTCGAGAATTTCCACCCCTTGTCTTTTTAAACCCTTCAATATCATCGCATTTCTCACATAGCTTGGTTCACGCCCGGAAATAAAGAGGATTTTCATATTATCACTGTATACGAATGAGACTTAGAAGGGATCTTTACTGTGAAGTAAGAAAACCAAACCCTGCGGGTATGGTCATGGGGACTGGCTATGCTGGTCCCGCACTTGTAATCATCGGAAGGCTGCGGGTTCCGTGTACGATAAACGACTGTCGGAGCGGACATGATTTTTTTCCTTTGAGAAAATAAAACTGCGCGGTCGGGTGCCAAACGCAATCAGAATGTTATTCATAAGGTGCCATTCCTTTAGCCATTTCGTTTCATCACATATATTGCAAACAGGTAAGCGCCCCTGATGGCAAGAAAAGGATTTCTCACCATCTTCAGAAATGACCACACGACAGACAGCCGAAAAAAAAATTTTCTTAGTGCCCTCTTCTGGCCCGCTAAAAGTTGCTCTTTATCCATTCCAACTGGTGTAAATACCGGAGCAAAAAGGTTCATTTTGCTCCAGTCATTTTCAAATGTTCCATATTGAGTAGCGAGCAACGCCGCCTTTGTCCCCGGTAATGGAGTGAAAAAACTCATTCTGAAGTCATCCAAGCCTATGCTGCATGCAAAGCGGATTGTCTCCTCAATAGTCTCCGGCGTTTCTCCGAAATGTCCGATCATAAAATAACCCACGGTACGAATACCGGCCTTTCGACTTATGGAAATTGCATGTGCCACTTTTTCTCTGGTAATATTCTTTTCCAGCACCTGCATAATCTTCTGATTGCCGGTTTCGATCCCATAGGAAATCTGCCAGCACCCTGCCTTGGCCATGAGCGCGAGAACATTTTCGTCCACCATATCAACACGGGCATTGCAGCTCCATGACATCTCAAGATTTTCTGATATTAACATTGAGAGCAGTTCTATTAAATTATTTTTGAACATTACAAAATTATCGTCATGGATCATAAACTCCCTGATCCCATAATGCGTCTGCAGATGCTTCAGGAGCCTTATGATATATTCAGATGAATATGTGGATAAGGTGTTATGGCAGCCGCTAAAACAAAAAATACATTTCCCGGGACAACCGCGTGAGGTCAGAATAGGGGCCGCCGGGGTTCGGTGGGTTGAAAACAAAGGTGCCTTGTATCGTTCAGGAAAACCCTCTAGAAGATCCCATGCATAAAAGGGCAATGAGTCCAGATCGATTTTGTCATCTCGCAATCTGGAATTGACCAGCCTTTCGGCGCTGCGGCTTATTACTCCTCTGACCTTAGCACCCGATCCGATTTCAGACATGGCAGCAAGAAATTCCGGCAATGATATATCAGCATCTCCGACAAACCCGTAGTCAATAGCCGGGAAACGGGCCATTGTCTCTTCTGGAGCAGCGGTAAGATGTGCACCTCCAAGTATTATGACAATGTCGGGGCACTCTTTCTTGATCATTTCAACAAGCTTGCCTGCCTGCATTATGTGCGGAGTCATAGCTGTAATTGCAACATATTTTGCGTTGCTTTTCCTGACCAGATTAACTACCTCTTCATAGCCAAGTCCGAGTGCGGGGCCGTCAATTATGAGTGGCTCATAACCGTGCTCTCTCACTATGGCAGCAAGCAATAGCAGATTGAGCGGAGGAGAAACCGCGCCCGCTTTTGCAAGCCCTCCATAAATTTCTTCAAGAGACACGGGCGGCTGAATAAAAACTATTTTCCCTGAATTCATGGAATTATTTGATCCTGCGTAATTTTACCAGCATAGCAAGTGTACTCCCGACAGTATTAACAACATTCATTTTGCTATTTCCTCCCTTTAGATCATATCTGAGTACAAGAGGCACCTCCACTGCCAGAAGGTCCAGGGTGCGCAATTTGATGAGCAGTTCAGCCATGCAGGCAAAACCTCTTTCTTCAATCAAGCGGTCACCAAATTTTTTAACGGCCTTTTTCAGACTGCCCATACTATAAGCGCGATAGCCGCACGTATAGTCCTTTACGCCCCGGATCGGGAACACGATCCGCATAATAACGGATGCTCCAAGACTGAGGAACCGCCGGGACCTTGAAACGCCTACAATTCTGCTGTCTCTCAAATATCGGGAAGCAATAGCGACATCAAAACCGTCTCTTATCTTGTTGACCATATGGTAGATATGTTCGGGGTTGTGGGTGTTGTCAGAATCAAAAACAACTGCTATGTCTTTATCATCCGTAGACTGCGATACCACCTCGCTAAGCAAACTTCTTAAGGCAAAACCAAGCCCTTCGTTTTGGGACTTGCCGATAACGTGCAACGGGTATCTTCCCTTGGATGCAACAAGGATGCTGTAACTATCGTCGGAGCTGCCGTCATTACAGGCGATTATTTTATAGGGGTATCCCCTTGACTCCATACCACTTCTGACGTTTTTAAAAAGCGCTTCGAGATTATCCGCTTCATTATAAACAGGCAGCAGTATATATATCATAATGGCCTCACTTTGAGACAAATCTTCCGATATAGCCAAGCCCGAACCTTACAAGTCGGCCAAACTCGGCAGGTCTCAAGGTTTTTTTTATAAATATGCGCGCATAAGACAGCCTCATGTAAAATTCCCGGTAGGCCCTTCGCAAAATTATATCAAGTTCATTCTTATCCATACCGGGAATTTGAATAACGAACTCATTACCGCCGCACATATAACTGTTCCAGCTATTATTAACAATCAGATTGTCTGAAGCGGCAATTTCGTAAAACCGGGTCCCGGGGTAAGGAGTCGCCGGATAAAATTCAACGTAATCAGGATTGATCCGTTTGGCAAACTCGATGGTCTCCCTGATCGTTTCCTGTGTTTCTCCCGGCAGCCCAATCAAAAAATATACTAAAGAATTGATCCCCACTTTACGAAGAAGGTCAACCGTATTCCTAATATGTTCAGGTTTTGTCCCCTTTCTGATTGTTTTGAGGATTTGAGCGTTGCCACTTTCTCCACCAATGGAGAGCATAAAGCAACCCGCGTCCCTCATAAGACAAAACATCTCTTCATCCAATTTGTCAACTCTCGTATTGGTCCACCAAGTGATCTTTATCTTACGCGCAATAATGGTCCGGCAAAGCTCCTTGACAAAAGCAGGGGAGCAGGTAAAATCATCTGCATACATCCAGATATGACGAATTCCGAATTTAGCTACTACGTGGTTTTCAATTTCATCGATAACGCTTAAAACCGAACGATACCGTACTTTCTTGCCATAATAAAGTGAAGCAACGCAGAATATGCAATTATGGGCGCAGCCCCTGGATGTATTTACCATAACATAGGGTTTATTGAAGACAGGGTGCAGGTAATAAGACCTGTTGAAGTATTCCCATGCAGGAAAGCCAAGCCCGTCGAGGTCAGCTTCATAAGGCCTTTCGGCCCCTGTAATAACGGTCGTCCCTTTATAACGCAAGGAACATCCTGGAACTCCCCGTTCCGGGATATGCTCCTGTTGAATAGCTGAGGCAAGTTCCAATGCGGTCCATTCCGGTTCATGGCGGATAATGCAATCTATGGCAGCAGTGCCTGCCAGAATCTCCTCGTGCAGTGCCGTGACATGTATGCCAAAAGCTGTCATAAAACATGAGGGAATCTCTTTCTTGAATTCCGAGATAAAATTAATGTCACCGTCAATGGAAGGCGTCGTAGTATTAATGAAGGCCAGTTCAGGGTCAAAATCCCTTATCCGGTTAAGAAATCCGCTGGCATCAAGATTTTCCGCAATACAATCGAAAACCCGCAGGCTGTGTCCGGCCTTCTTCAGGACTCCCGCCAGATAAGCCAGCGTCATTTGCGGGATTGAAGTCCTTCGCATATTTTGCGGGGACTGGCAACGTCCTTCGCGGATGATGGGAGTTGTGTGCGGAGGATTTATAATTATTATTCTCATTTACACTCCAAAATATCAAGGATTTCACACGGCTTTACTGCCGTCGCAATCATTTCACCGGCATAAAAAATGAAGGATTTTCCTTTTATTCTACTTGAACAGAGATTATAAAGAGGAGCTAATAATCGATGGAATTCGGGACCGAAATTATTAAGCATTTGATAAACATATGCAATCGGCAATTTCTTCATGTGCCTTTTAAAAACAACATCTCGAAACCCGCTCTTTTCTAAAACCATTCTCATGCTGCGTCGCGAGAATAAATGAATATGCTCAACAGGGGCATATGGCGGCCAATATTTCCCCATAATCCGAGCAATAAATGAGCCGCTATTCGGTGTTTGAAGAAGTATGAAGCCGCCTGGCGTGAGAAGCTCAAACACCCGCTGAATAAGCCCAACTGGATCTATCAAATGCTCTATTACCCCGGTAAGGGTAATAATATCATACTGCTCTTGTGGAAAATTGTCTTCGTACACATCTGACATGAAAATACGACCAGGCAGCATTGTGTTGGCAATAGCAACTGCATCCGGTTGAAGTTCAATGCCGTATACATCTGCACCTTTTTCTTGCAATAACAGAAGGAGATCTCCGGTAAAGCAACCTATATCCAAGATTTTCTGCCCGCGAAGAGTTTTCCCGCAGGACCACAATCTGCTGTTCAATGCTCCCACAAAATCTAAATAAACCTGGCGATATTCCTTACGATATGACGATAATAATGAATAGTTGCCCGTATTGAATCTTTTCTCGTAATGCCGCTCAATCTCAGTCCGTTCGGGAATTGGCAAAGTAGAAACAAGCCCGCAGTACGGACAGCGGCAATAATGATAATTTGCATAATCAAAACAATGTTTTTGAAGTCTTTTACAGACCTGGCATTCAGCTGCAGTCATTACGTGCTTCTTCCCTTATTCAATAAATAAACTATAGAACCCACCCAGACCAGAACTAATGCCTCTGCGTGAACTCACTGTCTCAGTACAGGACGTCATTCCGCAGTCTCACCGTCTTGACTTGCATGCTCATGCCCGGTTCCATTGATTGAACCACAACAGGCTTCACCTGGTTCGCGATTGCAAGTTGCCAGAACCATATCCGATTTAGATAGATGTTATACACGGTGATGCCTTCGCGCTCGTTGAATCGTATAGCATACATAAATTCACCGACTTTACAGTACACCTTATCCACCTCGCCATGAACAGGACTATTTATTGTTACCTTCAGGAAATTTGCTTCCTTGCCGGAGCCAAGGGAATTGGCCTCGAAGACGGCAGGATCAGAGCGAGACGGGATATAACCCAGATCTACAGTCTCTCCCAGATTTGACCGCCAGAAGTCCAAACTCGCCACCTCAATGGGCAATTTTCGCCTCAAAATATGGAACGGTCCGATAGTATAAGCGTACACATAATCCTGCATAATTTTCTCGAAAACCAACGGTATCCGCACAATATTGGGGACTTTGTCAAACTCTTTGAAGGCGCTTTTCCACATGACATATTTGGGCTTATGGCGCTCAAGCCATGAGACAGTATTCAATTGGGAATAGAGAATTGACTGGTTATAAAAAGTTATATAAAACGGCGCCTGCTGACCGAGCACAATATAAAGATAAGCGTCATCGCCCATAACAAAAAGGTCATCCTTTTTTTCAAAAACCATCTTTTTCATGAGAATTTCCCTGGCCCTGTCTCCGGAAATACCTTCGATCACATATGAAGCAGGGGAGAAATAAGCTTCCTTTGCCCGTTGCCACTCAGCGTCAGAATCAAAAACAGCCCTGATATCTGAAGGTATTGAAACGACTCTTGACACCTCGGTCCGAAGTACTTTGGTGCCAATGCCACTTGACATGAATATTACTACAAATAAAATAGCGCTGCCCCATAGCCAGGGGGTTGAGCGCAGGGAATAGCTCCGACGAGCAATCATAATACAAAGCAAGAGTCCAAAAAAAGGGACACTGAGAATCTCAGCAGCAATATCGGGACGCAGCATCTGCTTCTGAAAAAGAAAAATAGACAAAACAGCCACAGCCAACGGCAGGATATCTCTGACTTCCCGATTCCTGACGGTAAACAGATGCCATATGGCAGACATAGACAGGCAAAGAGTTATAGACAACAGTAAATTTGCAGAAGAAAGTTCTTTAAACCAATGCCCGATTGGAGCATGCCGCGTTGCATAATCAGCCATATTGCCGATAGTCCGGTGAAACTGCACAAATTCATGGAGAGCCCCGGCCCCGTATAGGGAATAAAGATAACATCCTATCAAGACAACTGCTGCTACAAAAGATATAATGCAGCTATTGATCAACCAACGGCGTTCCCGGGTTCTTTCTTCCAGATAATAAGCATAGCAGAAAATAATTGCGCACGAAATTGCCGCATAGATAAGTTGTATTGCCTCAGCAAAAAAAATATATCCAGCGTACAGACCACAGAAAAAAAAGAGTTTTCGACTGCGTTCATGCACTGCTGCAGCAAAAAAAAGAACAAGCGCCATCGGCAAAAAATACCTGTCCCAGGCAACGAACAGGGATACGGAAGCTGCCATCCAGCAAAATAACAGCAAGAGCAGCCCACGGAGGATGGACCTGTTAAATAAAATATAGACCGAAACGTTGACAACACTGAAAATGCCTATCTTGTTCAGCCATGAAAACAAGGCGTCAGGCGGAAAAGGAAGTGAAAAATAATAGAAGCCGCCATAGGGGTACCAGAAATCGCGAAAAGGGAGCATATGTAAAGAGCGAAAGTATTTCCATGTCTCAAAATTCTGATCATCGTAGCCTGCCTCATGAAGATGAAACAAATTCGTAAATGACGGGAAACTCAATAAGGCATATCCCAAAACTATCAGGGCCGGAAAAAGAAATAAATATTTATCCCCGTTGACCGGGATGGGTACAGCCAGCGTCATCGGCCCCTTGATTCGCCGCCAGATTGCCCCGGACGCCAAGGCCACCATGATAGCAGCACTCAAAGCAGCCCAGAAACTCAGGAATTCAACCCCCTTCGCAAGACCCGTAAAAGCGGCCTGTCCAACAGCCTGGTCAACCGGTGGGATACTTCCGCTACGGGAAAGAGCAAGATGGCAGACAATACCCGCGACCAGATATCCGACGAAAAGGGTCGCCAGAAACCAGAGTCCCCTGGTCAGACGGTCCTGAAAGCGCGGGGCTTCTGTA
>CAZTLA010000068.1:8990-15759 GCA_964614365.1 uncultured Syntrophales bacterium
CCTGACCGGCTGGAACATGTTTTTGCGCCTCAGCAATCCGCAAGCGTGTGCTGCCATGAAGAACCTCATCATTGTATTCAAGGTATTCAGGACTTGTAGCAAATTCGGAGAATGCGAGTATGCTTCCACTGTGAACGGCCTGCTGTACGCGATTTATCAAGCTGGGTGAAAACCCTGCAATAATGAGCAATTCAAGCAATATCAACCCGGCGATGAAGGATGCTTTGAAGCTGATAACGGGTTCCCTTTGAACGGCCAGACAAGAGAGTGCCATGATAGTTGGCGCACCGGCTATCAAAAAAGGGATCGTATAGCGAAGATTGACGGCATAATCAACAAGCATAGGACCAAGCGCTACAAAAAACAGATATGAAAAAATAATAGCTGCCCCACTTGCGACAATGCCGGCCAAACAGGCGCTCTTGTAAAAAGTACGCCCTTTGAGCTTCCAGAGAGAAATTAGAAGGATGGGAAGTGCTGTCGCCAAAGCAAGAAAAGTATAGTGGGCGAAGCTCGCTCCATAAAATAGAGGTTCCAGTGAAAATAGATTGAGTGCCCCCTTATAGGAAGCGGGAATAGTATTCAGAAGTGGCGCCGATGATCTGTGCAGGTAGTGCGGAAGATGGAGAAGGAGCCAGGGTGATAAGAAAAGTAAAGTCATCATCCCCGTAGAGAAACCCCATCGCACCAAACGGTGCATACCTGCACCGAACACCGCAAGAGTAATGCAAAAAAGAATAATATGTAACGCAGGGAAAAAAAGAAAACTTGACTTCAAAACAACAAGCGCGGCGTAAATCAGGCCTAATAACATCGGAGACGGTAAATTGAATTCGGTGGCGCGCACATTCCCCGTAGCTTTCTGAGGGATGTGCGAGCGCGTGCTTGAACGTTTCTGTTTCTTATGAATCGAAGATTCTCCGGAGTGTGCCGCAGAAGACTTCAATTTCTCCTCGTTAGTATTTTCGTTCTCTTGGGAAAAGAGCAGGATCGAAGCCATCATGAAAGCGCTGCCTAAATACAGCGCCGAAACATTCACGTATTGCGGATTAACAGAGAAAACCATGAGTACGCTTAGCAGAGAAATCGGGAGCAAAGTTAAACGCCGGGGAACCATGCTTACGGACAGGATGATACACAGGAACAATCCAAAAATTGCATCTGCCCCATTTATATAGGGGATAGGAAAATGATTTAAGATTAGTCCATGTAAAACAGCTTGACCTCCCAAGGTTTCAAGACCAATAGCGCTTAGCGGGCTGCCGAAGAGAGTGCCTGTCTGAAGCATGCGGACCGGATAGGAGAAATACTTTTCCAAATCGTCGTGCAGATTGAAGGCTTTGGGAGGTAGCTGCGTTTCCATGGTGAAACCCATAATGAGAGCGATAACCAGGCCCAGCGCGATTACATAAAGCCATTCGTTTCTATTTTGCGGCACTATCGGCCTGAACGTGCTGGGGCAAGCAGCCAGTGCGATGCCTCCGAGAATCAAGATGTCGAAAGCCCATCCATAAGCAATATGCAGAAGATTCAGCACCCCGCCCATAAAAACGATTGCCCCTAATCCCACCGTGATGATCACGGCAACATTTTGAGGGGGATACCGTGTGAAGCGATTAACGAAAACGCCCCAGCCCAAAAGAGAGATGCACATAACAATGATAATGCCAACTCCGGCAAAAGCCATACTTACCCCTCAAAATCGTTCCGAAAGTCTTTTATGCGCCGTCAGACAAATTTAATCTTCCGCGCGGCATACAGCACCATGCGCAGCAGAGCTGCGCCGTCTCTCCATCTGTTGATATTGGTGCTCCCGTACGTTCTCTCTCTATATCTCACGGGGATTTCCCTGATTTTCAGGCCGAGACGAATGGCGCCGAAAATCAGATCAAAGTCGCCGAAGGGATCAAACTCTCCGAAGAAATTCCTGTGCGCCGCTATTTTCCGATAATTTTCTCTGCTGACGGCCTTGGTGCCGCAAAGGGTATCCTTGAATTTCTGGTTAAGGACATAAGAAAATGCGCGGGCGAAGAATTTATTTCCCACCATGTTGAAAAAGCGCATGGCTTTGTCTTCCATGGGATAGACGAGTCTGCTGCCGTTGATGAATTCCCCTTTGTTTTCCGTTATCGCGTCGTAAAAGAGGGGGAGGCTCTCCGGAGGGACGGTCAAATCCGCGTCGAGAATCATCAGGATGTCTTTTGACGCCAGGTCAAATCCTTTTCTGACGGCGTCTCCTTTTCCCGTTCCTTCCTGTTGCGCAATGAGGATGTTGCGGGTTGACGAATATTTCCTCTGCATTTCCCGGATCTTGTCCCAGGTATCGTCGGAAGAATGCCCTTCCACAAAAATCAGTTCATCGTCAGGTCCCATTGCAGGCAGCCGTTTGATGACATTTTCAATATTGGCCGATTCGTTCCGTGCCGGGACGACAACGGTCACAGACGGCTTTAGTGTTCCGCCCGGCATGAGCGGCCTGGCTGCGAGAATGTGCAGCAGACAAAAGGCGCGGAAAACAGGGAGCGGGGCGACATAACGGTTCAGGATGGCGGAAATCACCGGGATATAAACGGGACAGATAATTTTACTGTCATCAAACAGCGCCTCGAAATTGGACAATGCCAGAATATTTTCAATATCCTCGGGAGCAATCCAGTTCTGTTCCGCCGTTTTATCTCTGAAACCGCAGAGTGTGGCAAGTTTCAGAACCGGCTTCCATAAGCTGCTGTAATAGGTTATCAGCACCCTTGTCGAAGGCGTGCTGTGGGTATGGATTTTTTTGAACAGCGCATCGATGTCTCGTTCATAGTGAATCGTGCCGTTTAAGATGACGTATTCGGGCTTGATATCTTCCAGATTTTCGTAAGCGGCAGTTGATTCGATGTGCCGGGAAAAAATTTCTGAGCAAAGCTCGCTTTTCAGCGACAGTGTTTTACTGTCAATGAACGGATGATTGATTTCGACAACGGTGTCTTCCGGCCTCACGTATATGGCAAGATACTGGTATAAAAGTTTGTAAAAATATCTTTTCAGCAACAGCATAGGGCGATTTACCTGATCTTAGAATCGGTTTTTGTTGAAGAACAACGTGGATTTGATAACGTTCATTTTTGCCAGACGGAACGACAGGGCCGTTGAGACGCAGCCTATGCCGTATTTCACGCTGCGGCTGAAGTTGATGGATGAGGAATCGTCCGCGTATGTTGTCGGACAACTGATCTCGGCAATACGGTAATCGTGCCACAATATTTGTGCCAGCATCTGGTTATCGAAGACGAAGTCGTCGGAGTTTGCACTAAGCGACAGCTTTTGCAGAAGCGGTCGTGAAAAAGCGCGGTATCCCGTATGGTACTCGGAAAGCTTTGCACCGAGTAGTAAGTTCTCCGCAAGCGTGAGAAACCGATTCGCTACGTATTTCCACATGGGCATGCCGCCTTTCAGGGCATATCCGCCGAGTATCCTTGAGCCGAGTACGCAATGGTAAAGGTTATTTCCAATCAGGCAGGCCATGGCCGGTATGAGTTTTGGCGTGTACTGGTAGTCGGGATGAACCATAATGATAATATCTCCACCCTCTTCAAGGGCCAGGTTGTAACAGGTTTTTTGATTTGCCCCGTATCCGCGGTTGCTCGAATGGATAAAGACCCTTGTGTTGGGCAGGGTCTGCGCGATGGCCGCCGTTTTATCATGGCTGGCATCATCCACCACGATGACGAGATCAACGATGCGTTGATCCATGACCTCGTCGTATGTCCTCTGGAGGGTTTTAACCGCATTATAGGCCGGCATGACCACGATCACTTTTTTGTCTTTATACATGAGAACCTGGGAAAATCCTTTATTTCGGTAGAGTGACTTTCTGGTACAAGAATAAAAGCGGATTTTACATATCATAACATTCCCCGAAAAAATAGCCATGAACCTGACCCTAATCCACCACCAACTTACAGATAGGCGGGCTTTGGGGACAGTTGATGGCGCTGTGCACAGCATAAGCAAGGGCGCAGCCATAAAGTATTAAAGAGATAGCCGAAAGGCCAAAGAAGGAAAGCTGCCTCTTTTTCTTGACACGGAATTGCCGTTTTCATATAGTCCGTTCGCCACCGGATCAATAAATTGGCGGATAAATGAGCGGTTCCCCGCCGGGTGTTTGTGCGTTTTTTAACAGTTCGGCGAGTTTCACATCGTTTCAGGTGAAAAGGGAGGCGAGCGGCAAGCTCCATTCCGAAGATATCGAAGATTCTCCGCAACAAGGTGGGGGAATGCGCCGCTACCGGATTTATTTCTCGGAAAGGTCATGTCAATGAGCAGGAACGGGAGTAAGAAAAATCTAAAGAAAATCGCTCCGACGACCACCGCGCCTTCTTGGGTCGATATGCCCATCCTGAAGCAATGGTCGGCATTCCGCTCATTGGTATTGCTGAGTGTCGTCACGCTCCTCTGTCTGCTCCCTTTTTCGGACAAAGCGTTTCATATAGACGATCCCCTTTTTATGTGGATGGCTCAACAAATCACAAAACACCCCCTTGATCCCTATGGCTTTCAGCTCGTCTGGTATACGGCGGAGATGCCGATGTCAGAGGTGATGAAAAACCCTCCGCTTGCCTCTTATTATGCTGCGGCAGTCGGCGCTTTTGCCGGATGGTCCGAGAGGGCGTTGCATCTGGGTTTCCTGCTGTCGGCACTCACACTTGTGCTCGGCGCCTATTACCTCGCGCGGAGGTTTACGCGCTTCCCTCTGGTTGCCGCGGCTGCCGCACTTCTCACACCCGCCTTCCTCGTTTCCGCAAGCAGTGTTATGTGTGACACGATGATGCTGGCACTTTGGGTATGGGCGGCAATTTTGTGGATTGAGGGACTCGATCCGATCAAACCTGTCTATCTCATCACGTCCGGTTTGTTGATGAGTGCCTGTGCCCTGACGAAATACTTTGGCGTGTGCTTGATGCCGTTGCTCCTCGCCTACTCAATCGCTCGGCAGCGCCGCCTGGGAACAGGGGTATTCTACCTGATGATTCCCCTCATCGTTTTAGGGGGATACCAGTTTTGGACCAACGCCATCTACGGCAGGGGGCTGCTTTCGGATGCGGCTGAATATGCCGGCATCCATAATCGAAGCGGGCAAACATCGGTATTCGCACAGGGACTCGTCGGTCTCGCCTTCACCGGAGGATGCATGCTCCCCGCGCTAACTGTTATTCCTCTGCTCTGGTCTCGAAAGCACATCCTCGCCGGAATCATTCTGGGCGGGTTGGCATGGCTCGGCATAGGAATGGGCTGGGTGAACCTGCCTGCTGCAACTGCCGCTCAAGCTCACTGGACCTTTGTGAGCGGTGAATTAGCATTGTGCATCACGGGCGGAATTTCTATTCTTGCACTGTCCGTGCTCGATTTTTGGGAACGGAAAACCGCCGACTCTTTATTCCTGATTCTCTGGGTTTTCGGAACCTTCTTCTTTGCCGTATTTCTGAACTGGACAATCAATGCCAGGTCATTACTTCCGCTGATTCCCGCAGCCGCCATTCTCCTGGCACGACGCATCGAGGTGGCACATGCCGCTTCCGGGCGGTGGTTCCCTGTGCAATTACTCATCGCCCTGGTCGTATCGGGTGTCATTTCTCTCTGGGTTACCTGGGGAGATACCGATCTGGCAAATTCGGCGAAGAACGCTGCCGTGATTATTCACGAGAAGACGCAGCAGGAACCCGGGAATGTTTTTTTCGAGGGACACTGGGGATTTCAATACTATATGCAGTCGTTTGGACATCGCCCGGTCGATGTTGTAAATGGCACGTATCATCGGGGAGACATCTTCGTCATACCGCAGATGAACACCAATGTTGTCGGACTACCACCTGGAGTCGTTACCTCGGGAGCGGTTATTCAGTTGGAACTAACCCGCAGAGTAACGACCATGAGCCCCGAACTGGGCGCGGGCTTTTATTCCTCTCTTTGGGGGCCGTTGCCTTTTGCCTTCGGCCCGGCTCCTCCCGAGAGGTATACTCTGGTCCGACTGGCCCAATAGTGGTCTTGGGCGCCGAGTCCGTTTCAAGACGACACAAGCGACTTAAAGTCTATCTTTCCGAACAGGAGAAATAAGAAATCGGTCAAACAGTCCGCAACCATCTCATTGTTCAGTGTTTTTTCCGTTGCAGACTGAGGGCTTCTCTCAAATTCTCCTGCGCCAATGTCAAATCGGGCTGAATACGCAACGCCTCCCGAAAATGGGCGATAGCCTCGTCGATCCTGCCCTGTATAAGCAAGGCGCGCCCCATATTGTTATGCGCTTTTTCGTCATTCGGATCAAGGCGAAGCACTTCGGCAAAGTGGGCAACAGCCTCACTGAACATCCCCTGCGAGGCCAGGGTGTTCGCAAGATTAAAATGCGCCTCTCTATAATCCGGCTTCATGCGCAGCGCTTCCCGCAAGCGGTAAATGGCCTCGTCGGTCCTGCCCTGAGATGACAGAACAATTCCCAAGTTATAATGCACCTCTGCATCTCCCGGTTTGATGCGCAATGCTCCCCGCAAGTGGTACTCGGACTCCCTGATCTCTCCCCGCAGAAAAAGGGCATTGCCCAGATTGTTATGCGCGCGCCCGTCAGCGGGGTCAATACGGATAACTTCCCGGTAATGGCTGATGGCCTTCTCAATATTGCCTTTTTTGCGCAAGGCAGTTCCCAGGTTGTTATGGGCCGTAGCGTTGTCCGTAGTGACACTGATTGCATGTCGGAACAAGGTGATGCTGTCCTGCCAGTATCGCAGTTGCG
>CAZTLA010000069.1:0-15709 GCA_964614365.1 uncultured Syntrophales bacterium
AGCCCTTTTGTTGAGCGCGAGTTCAAGAACATCTACAAGGATGGCCCCGCCACCAAGATAGACCGGTTCATCGGCGATGATCGGCTGAATGCCTTGAAGCCCATGGCGGAATGGGACGTGGCCGTCCTGCTGAAGCTCATGTGGGAATCCTGGAACGACGTTTTCCGTCTTACCCTCGGGCAGACTGAGCGGAGCATGGTGAGTGAGCTGCGCGGGTATCGCAACAAATGGGCGCATCAGGAGTCCTTTTCGAGCGATGACACCTATCGGGTCATCGACTCGGCAGGAAGACTCCTGACGGCCGTCTCGGCGCCCCAGGCTGACGAGATCGAGAAGATGAAGATGGAGCTCCTGCGTCTGCGCTTCGACGAGCAGGTGCGCAGCGAGAAACGCAAAAGCGCCGGTTCTGCTATCGAGAGCACCGCATCGGGAAATCTTAAACCCTGGCGCGAGGTGGTGTCTCCGCACCGGGATGTGGCCAGCGGCCGCTACCAGCAGGCGGAGTTTGCCGCCGACCTCTGGCAGGTGCATCTGGGCGAGGGAACCGATGAGTACCGGGACCCGGTGGAATTTTTCCGCCGCACCTATCTTACCGAAAGCCTGAAAAAGATGCTCGTCGGCGCGGTACAGCGCCTTGCCGGACAGGGCGGCGACCCGGTGCTACAGCTCCAGACCAACTTCGGTGGCGGCAAGACGCATTCCATGCTGGCGCTCTATCATCTGTTTTCCGGCATTGCGCCCACAGATCTTTCCGGCATAGACGCGGTCATGCATGAGGCGGGGGCAAAACTGCTGCCAACTGTCCGCCGCGTCGTGCTCGTGGGCAACAAGATCTCGCCCGGCAACCCGGTCACCAAGCCTGATGGCACCGTGGTGAGCACGCTGTGGGGCGAGCTGGCCTGGCAATTGGGCGGCAAGAAGGCCTTCGCCCGGCTGGCTGCCGACGACAAAAAGGCAACCAGCCCCGGCGACGTGCTGCGTGAACTGTTCACGGAGTACGGACCGTGCCTGATCCTGATCGACGAATGGGTGGCCTATGCGCGCCAGCTTCACGATCAGAGCGATCTGCCCGCAGGCGGTTTTGAGACGCAATTCACCTTTGCCCAGGTGCTGACGGAATCGGCAAAACTCGCGAAGAACTGTCTTCTGGTAATCAGTCTCCCGGCTTCGGATACGACGGGCTCGCCCCACACACAGTCGGACGACGTGGAGGTGGGCGGTCAGCGCGGGCGTGAGGCCCTCGACAGGCTGAGAAACGTCGTCGGTCGGGTGGAGTCTTCATGGCGGCCGGCCAGCGCCGAGGAAGGCTTTGAGATCGTGCGGCGGCGGCTTTTTGAGCCGCTGGCGGATGCGGCGCAGTTCACGGATCGTGACGTTGTGGCGCGCGCTTTTGCAGACTTCTATCGCACGCAGCAAGGGGAGTTCCCGCCCGATTGCCGCAATGCCGACTACGAAAAGCGTATCAAAGCGGCCTACCCCATCCATCCGGAGATCTTCGACCGGCTTTATACGGACTGGTCCACGCTGGTGAAGTTCCAGCGCACACGGGGCGTACTGCGGATAATGGCGGCCGTAATCCACAGCCTTTGGGAAAAGGGTGATAGGAACCCTCTCATCATGCCGGCGAATATTGCGATTGATGATCCGCGCGTGCAGTCAGAACTGACGCGCTACCTTTCGGACAACTGGGTGCCGGTTATTGAAAAGGACGTAGATGGGCCTAATTCGTTGCCGCTGCGATTGGATGGCGAAGTGCCGAATCTCGGTAAATTTGCAGCCTGTCGGCGCGTGGCGAGAGCCATCTACCTGGGTTCGGCGCCTCTTACTAATGCCGCTCATCGCGGTCTGGAGGACCGGCAGGTGAAACTCGGCTGTGTGATGCCGGGCGAGTCCCCGTCCATTTTCGTTGACGCCCTGCGGCGGCTGGCTGGTGCGGCTACCTATCTCTACCAGGACGGCCCGCGTTACTGGTACTCGACCCAGCCCACCGTCACCAAGCTGGCAGAGGACAGGGCGGAACTGCTCAAGCGCGATCCGGATAAAGTCGCGCACGAGCTGTCGGCGCGTTTGCGCAAGGACCTGGAACGCAAGGGCGACTTTAGCCGCATACACCCCCTGCCGCAGTCGGGACAGGACGTGCCCGATGATCTCGACGCGCGGCTGGTTGTTCTTGGAAAAGATCACCCCTATGGCAAGGAGGCGGGAAGTGCCGCCGAGACCGCCGCCAAGGCCATTCTCGAGTCACGGGGCAATTCGCCCCGCCTTTATCGCAACACCCTCGTTTTTCTTGCCGCCGACAAGATACGGCTACAGGACCTTGACGAGGCGCTAAGAAAATATCTGGCCTGGGAATCTATTCTTGCGGAGAAGGTGCAGCTTGATCTGGCGCCGCTCCAGGTAAAGCAGGCTGAAACACAGAAGGCGGCCGCTGATAGCGCTGTGACGGCGCGGCTGCCTGAGACCTATCAGTGGTTGCTCGTGCCCGTGCAGAAAACGCCCCAAACCCCTATCGAGTGGCAAGCGCTGCGCCTCACGGGACAGGATGCGCTGGCTGTGCGGGCGAGTAAGAAGCTCAAGAACGATGAATTGCTGATCACCAGCTTTGCTGCCACGCGGTTGCGGATGGAGTTGGACCGCATTCCGCTGTGGCGCGGCAACCATGTAGCCATCAAGCAGCTTGTCGAAGATTTTGCCCGCTATAACTACCTGCCGCGCCTCAAGGATGCATCGGTACTTGTGGGCGCGGTCCGCGATGGGCTGACCTTGCTGACGTGGAGACAGGATGCCTTCGCTTTTGCCGACAGCTTTGACGAAAACGATGGCCGTTACCGCGGCTTGCGTGGTGGGCAGCTCGTATCGCTGCCCGATGCAGATGCGCCGGGATTGCTGGTGAAGGGGGATGTTGCACGTACGCAAATGGATGCCGAGAGCGTGAAGCCGACTGCGGGTGGGGCGACTGCCGACACGACTGCCGGCGGTGAAGGAACGACGACAGGAGCTATCGTCGGCCCGGCCGGAACGCCTGCCCCAGAGCCTGCCACTGTGCAACCGAAGCGCTTCCACGGCACGGTCACCTTGGATGCGACTCGCGTGGGGCGCGACGCCAGTCGCATCGCGGATGAGGTGATTTCCCATCTCTCCGGTCTCGTTGGCGCGACCGTAACAGTCACCCTTGAGGTGGAGGCGCAGATGCCTTCCGGCGCGCCGGATCATGTCGTTCGCACCGTTACCGAAAACAGCCGGACGCTGAAATTCACCAGCCAGGGTTTTGAGAAGGAATAGAGGAAGACGAGTTTCAGAATCTGGTCCTTGGCGATTGGTGTGAGTAAGTATAGCAATACAAGTCAACATGAAGAATCTGCTTTGCACTGGTTAATTCTTGGTAATGTTCATTTCAAAAACTGACTGCCACTGAACAGACTTAGGTGCCAATAATCGGCGCATTTCATTTCGCCTTTTATCCCCTTGCGAATCACGAAAAGAAAGCTGCTACATAATCTCGACAGCAGCACTTCTCAACTTCAATAAATACTTTGCAATAACCGGTAGTATTAAGAGAACACACGATCTCTTGGGAGTGCCCTTGATATGCCATTATCGGTCATCAATATGTTCGATGTTCCCTTGCCAATCTTATTGCATGCTGAACAATATCAGTATATCCTTGCCAGGTGAATAAAATGATCGGAGGAATGACGGATGAAGGCCATTGCCGTTAACGGAAGCCCCAGAAAAAATTGGAATACGGCCACACTCCTGCAAAAAGCCCTTGAGGGAGCGGCTTCGCAGGGAGCAGAACCAGAGATCTTTCACCTATACGAATTAAATTATAAAGGCTGTGTAAGCTGCTTCGCATGCAAAACCAGGGATGGCCAAAGTTATGGGAGGTGCGCCGTAAAGGACGACCTGACTTCAATCCTGAAAAAAGTTGAGGAAGTGGACGTCATCATTCTGGGCGCCCCGATCTACTACGGAACGGTTACCGGAGAGATGAAGTCATTCATGGAGCGCTTGCTGTTTCCTTATTCCACCTACACCGATCCGCCAGGAACTCTGTTTTCCCGTAAAATCCGGACAGGCATCATTTATACGCTCAATGCCGCAGAGGGAGTGATCAAAGAGCGCGGTTATGACAGATACTTCAACGCCAACGAGATGACCCTGGAGAGGATTTTTGGTTCTTCAGAAACACTCTGCAGCTACGACACCTATCAGTTTGATGATTATGCAAAATATGTCGCCCCGCGTTTCGATCCCCTCAAGAAAGCGAAGAGGCGGGCGGAGGTATTTCCCCGGGATTGCGAGAAGGCCTTTGCGATGGGCGCCGGGCTTGTGAAGGCGCTCGCTGAGTAAGGCGGTCTATCGGTTCCGGGGGCAGGTCAGCGAAAATGAAAAAAGTGCTGTTCGTCCTGAGCGTTATTGTATCATCAGGTATTGTCTGTGCGGGTGCGGCATCAGCCGTAACGCTTTCCGCCAGGGAAAACGGACCTGCCGTCTCAGAAAACAACACGGCAAACCCGGTGCCTGGTTCTCAGAAGGATGAAACGTCTCCCGTGGGGGGATATGAAAAATACGCCAGCCAGGAAAATTACTTCAGTGTAGCCATTCCGAGGGATTGGGAGAGGAAAGAAAAAAATCATCCGTACGGCGACCTGACGAAAATATCCGGGATAAGACTGACGGGCCCAAAGAACAAAGACGGCGCATCGGTTACCCTGTCGGTTTTGTATTACCACGGCGACGGGATCTTCCCCACCTACGGGAAATTCATGATCACCACCTTGAATTCCATGGTGCGTACGGACTATGACCGGGGAAACGTGATCACCGATACGACGATTGCGGGCATGGAGGCAAAGGCATTCCACATTCGAACCTTCGCGCTGATTTATCTTCCCATGGGAAACCAGACGCCCCTGCTGGACGGGCTGGTTTACGAAATCGTTCCGCCCTATATACGGGTGAACATGATCCAGGAATATTGCGTGATCCCCGCGAAAAAAGGCTTCTATGTCCTCCATTACGACGCGCCGGAAGATGTGGCCGACGACTACCGGGGGGTGTTTGCAACGGCAAAGGCCTCTTTATCAGCCTCAATAGGTTCAGTGAAGGGAGAGAAATGAGAACATATCAGAAATTGCCGGCAATCACCCTTGCCGTATCCCTGCTCTTTTTCTACGCAGCTTCTCATGCGTCGGCCAAAACAGTCACGTTTGAAAAAGAATACACCTATCAGGCAAGTGAGATTGACAGCAAGGTATCAAGCAGGGCGATTGCCCTGGAGCAGGTAAAGAGGCTTCTCCTTGAAGAAGTGGGCGTATATCTCATAAGCGAGACCGAGGTTAAGAATTTTAAGCTTACCAAAGACCAGGTGACCGTCCTTACGGCAGGCATCGTAAGCGCGGAAATTCTTCAGGAAAAATGGGATGGCGCAACCTACTATATGAAGGCAAAGATTTCTGCTGACCCCGATGAAGTGGCAAATTCAGTAAAAAACGTAGGCGCGGATAAGCAGAAGACAAAAGAACTTAAGGAGTCACGGAAAAAAGCAAATGATGCCCTGGAGGAAATTAAAAGGCTTAAAAAAGAAATAGCAGGATTAAAACAAAGCCCGCGGCAGAAAAAAGAATATGCAATCGCCGTGAATGAATTAAGCGCAACGGATTGGTATGAAAAAGGTGTAAAAATTTATGAATCAGGCAATTTCAAGGAGGCTTTAAATGCCTACAACCAGGCAATTCAATTAAACCCTCAGTATGCTGATGCCTACATCGGTCGTGGAGCCGCTTATGCGGACTTAGGGAACAATCAGCAGGCAGTTAATGACTTCAGCAAAGCAATTCAATTAAACCCTCAAGAGGCTGTAGCTTACCTCCATCGCGGGGGAGCTTACTATAGATTAGGCAGCTATCAGCAGGCAATCAATGACAACAGCAAAGCGATAGAATTAAATCCTCGTAATCCAATGGGTTACATTATGCGCGGGATAGCGTACGATAAATCAGGCAACTATCAGCCGGCGATAAATGACTTTACCAAAACAACCCAATTAGATCCTCAGAATGCTTCGACGTACATCAAGCTGGGGCTTGCTTATCATAACTCAGGTAACTATCAACAGGCGATAGATGCCTATAGCAAAGCAATAAAAGTGTCCCCTAAATATCCTGAGGCGTACTACCGGCGTGGAGTTGCTTACGGTAAATTAAACAATGAAAAAAAAGGAATGGAGGATATTAAAACAGCGGCAAAATTAGGTTCGTACGAAGCTAAAGATTATTTGAAGCAGAAGGGAGTTAACTGGTAAGATTGCCGTATGACACCGGCCACCGAATATATCAAAGCGTGACCGCTGTTTTCAGGAAATACGGGCATTTCACAGAACTTATCTGCTACCCGCTGCGCAATGCTTCTCTGAACTGCTTATTGAAGAATGCATCACGGGAACGCACCTTCTTGCTGAAGGTCGTCGCCGAAAGATGGGTGTCATCAGGCTCGATATCGAGGACGGTGAACACCGGGCCCTTCTCATTCATCACCTGAGGCAGCTCTCCTACGAATGTTTCCCGGTCACCGTATCGGTGCACCTGCAAGATGCCGGCTCCCCGTGCAATCATGACGAAATCCAAATGTTCAACGTTGGGCAATGTCTGACCACCCGTTGTTTCATATACCCGATTGTGTAAAATGAATTGATGGAAGTTCGGAGGCGCTGCCGCTGCTATGGTAATCAGACTCCCCAGATTCATACACAGCGAACCGTCTCCCTCGAGGACCACAATGCGCTTATCGGGGCGGGCGATGGCCAGGCCCAAACCGAAGGTGGAACATTCCCCCATCGTACGCACCGCGGGATAGTTGAATTTACTGGGAGATAGCTGATCCCAGGCATAGCTCGCCTGCCAGGCCGTTAAAACAAGTTCATCGGTCCTGTATTCAGCAAGAGCCCGGAGAAACTCAAGTCGCTTCATCATGGATCCCTCCTACCAGCGCAGTAAAAGTGCGATGGGATGCGTATGGGTTTTTGTGAGGGCTATCGCCTCATCAATCAGATGCATGTCGTCATCGCTTTTTATTTCATACGTGGGGATCTGCGCCATAGTGAGCAACGCCGCCGAGTGTTTGCCATGCTCCAGAGACCTGGCTATCTTCTCGCTTGTCTGTTCCGCCTCGCTGACCAGCAAAAGGAAAGAAGCCTGTGTCTTCAAAGCAACCCCCAGCAGGCTGTCCATGGAGTTATAAAGTCCCTTGTAGGAACAAAGCAGCGCGGAAGTTTTGCCGCCGTACGTGAGGCCGGAACAAATGGACATCCCTTCCGACTCGCGACACACCTGGATGATCTTGATGCAAGAATCCTGGAGCAGTTCACGGAGCAGTACTTCGTACGGTGATTCCGGCAGCGTTGCCAGGCACTCTATGCCCGATTTCTCCAGCGCCTGCCGTAAGGCAGCAACGGAAATCCTGGTACTGGCATCAGGAACATGGCCGGGCATCTCGATCACTCGCATCCTATTCTCCGATGGTAAACATCACCCGTTATGCCCGGACAGTTGGCCGGCGATCTCGGGGGCAAAAAAATTGATGAATTGTTTCATTACCCGTGAGACAAATTTATCCTTCGAGTAATATATTCCGTATTCCACTTTTCCAAAAAATTGTTCTACATTAAAAACGGCCAGCAGTTCCTTGTCTTCTTCGGTAACGGCAATGGATGAGAAAATTGACACGCTGGCGCTATTTTTCAAGAATTTCTTGATAATGTCCGGAGAATCAACCTCCATGACGATTTCGCAGGAAAGATTGTCCCGAGCAAAAGCCTCCTCCAAAACTTTTTTCGTGCCTCCCAACCGGGTCAGGACGAGAGGATATCGGGCAATGTCAGCCATGGCAATAGTCTTCTTCCTGCACAGAGGGTGTTTTTTATCTGCCATCAAAACTCTGTCAAAGGCCTTCCAGGGGAGGAAGTTCATCTTTGGGGAAATCAATTGATCCTTCATCCCGATTCCAAAGTCTACCTCGCCGTTTAAAATCATCTCCTGCATCCTTGAGGTATTGCTGCGGGTGAACAATTTATATTTAATTCCCGGGAACTGATCGATGAATAATCTGATGACGTCCGCAAACCGATACGTCATGAGATTTCGGGATACGGCGAGGGTCAGTTTCCCGTGGCGGCCGTCGTGCATGTCCGCATAGACTCTTTTCAGGTTTTCAAGATCGTTGAAAAAGGTGCTGATCACCTCAAAGAGGATTCTCCCCTCTTCCGTCAACGTCACCCTCTTGCCCAACCGTTCAAACAATTTAACGTTAAAATCCTCTTCAAGGTTTTTGATTTGATGACTGACCGCAGACGGCGACCGGGCCACGTTTTTCGAAGCCTGGGAAAAGCTTCCCGTCTTTACGATTTGATAAAAGCTGAGCAATTGAATGAGTTCCATTGCGGCCCCTGAAATGGAAATTATTTACTGAGCTCATAATAGAGATACGGCCACACCCGCTTCGCGATCGGTTGAAACGTTTGAGATCTGAGCGCGAAATTTATGCGGAGATGCCGCGCCTCGCTCTTGCCCGTGTTGAAGTGCTGGTGTATCGTCTGGGGACCGGGAACATGGGTCAGGGTTCCCGCTTTCCACTCGGTTCGTTCGCCCTCAACGACCGAATAGCCTTCTCCCTCAAGGGTGTACAGGAGCGCCTCCATGTGCGCGTGTTTTCCCGAATGGGTCCCGGGCATGTCATACATGACCCCGGTGATCTCGACCTCCCGTGCCTTAAAACCGCTGTCCTGCCATCTCATCAGGCGCACCATCTTCGAACGATGGCCCTTCGTGCCGGGTGTTCTCATCTCTTTTGCCAGGGATTTTGAGTAATCGTCCGTTTGCTTCGACCATACCTCCGCCATTTTCTCTCCCGCCACCATCGGCGCCTCCTTGGCCCGCATGACGATCCTTCCCAGTTCCGGTTCCGGGTGAAAATCCGATTCCGCGACGGGAACGTCATCAAGGGCGTGCAGATGGGTCTCGGACGCATCGTCAAAATGGAAGACCTTGATCACCCCGACAAAGGTCTCGAATGCTACGGCCATCACCGAGAAATAGCGGGCCGTCTCGCTGCCCAGGTTAAAGTGCTGGTGCACCAGTCCGAAGGGGATGAAGATGCAACTGTTCTCCTCCCAGTCGTATCGCTTCCCGTCGATCACGCTGCATCCTTTCCCCTTCACGATATAAATAGCTTCTTCGCCGTGGTAATGCTTTCCCGTGTTCCACCGGGGCGGGATCTCTGCGACTATGGCGTCACCCGCGGTGAGAAATCCGTTGTCGCGGGAGCATAACAGCGCGGCCTTATAGTCCTGTCTTGTTTTTACCCACTCCAGCTCTTCCTCGTGAATGTGCTTCCGCGCAGCGGCACTCTGTGCCTTCCAGTCCTCGCTCAAGTTTAACCAGCGGTCATAAAAATTTACCATGTTCCTCTCCTCCTGAAATTCTTTTTTTCAAAAATTCACGTATTTGCTGAATTCCTTGACAATGGGATCGGGCTGATTAAAGAGCTGAGCCAAAATCTTTCGGCATTCATCAGATGAAGTATATTCGACCTCCATCATATTCTTTTTTGCTTCTGCTCTTAACTCCGCATCTTTGATCGCTTTGGCAAAGGCATCCCGCAAAATATTCATTGCCTCCGCCGGGGTTCCCGGGGAAGCCACATACGGGCGACCGACCAGTTCCACGGTAGAACGCATAGCCATGAAGATCTTCGCCTTCTTATCAGCGGCAAGGTCCTCATCCACGGGCAGGTGTACATTATCCGGGTCAGAGGCTCTGCCGCGGATCAAGGGTCTTACCATGCCCCGTTCTATATACGGCTTAAGAGCGGAAAAGGAGCCGGCCCGACCGTCCAGCTCTTTGCGCTCGACCGCCAGCATGACGTCGGCGCTTGAAGGATAGAAGATCAGTTTTACGTTCAGACCGAGAAATTCCTTTAAAAGCGTCATAAAGTGAGTACTGCTTTCCCCCAAGCCGGTGCCTCCGATCATTACTTGCGTTTTTGCCTTCTGGAGGTCTGCAAAGGTTTTATAGGGAAGCTCATTCCGCGTACAAAGCACCGTACTTTCCACGGCAGTCGACCCGACCCAGGAGAACTTGGTAACGTCGTACTTGACTCCCTCCACCTTCAGCAATTGAGCAAGCGGCATCCCCCGCTGGGGAACTGCTATGGTCAGACCGTCCGGCTTGGAGACATTATAGACATAATTGGCGGCGATAACGCTGGATGCCCCCGGCATATTCTCAACAATGATGGCGGGCTTACCCGGTATATACTTGGGAAGATGTCGCTGCAGCATGCGGGCCATGCGGTCATAGCCGCCGCCCGGTCCTACCCCTACGATGAATTTTATCGTTTTTCCTGCATAGTAGGGGGCCGCCGGAGATTCCTGCGGAGCGGCAAGCAACGGGAAAATAAAAAAAACGATGAGAAAAAATAAACCCTGTTTGCGTCGAGTAACCATTGGTCATTCCCTCCTTTTCTCATTCCAGATACTTTTTCAACATGGGGGCCATTTCATCGTAATACTTGAAAACCTTTTGGACCGCGCGCGCCGCCTCCGCGCCGTAAACGGGATCGGGATCAAATTCCACTTTCTTCGCCTGGGCCAGGAACTCTTTATCGGCAAAGACCCTTTTCAGAGAGGCAACCAGCGTATCGGTAATTTCCGGGGGAAGATTGGGGGGACCGATCAAAAGACGCTGCTGTCCCAGGGGACCCGTCAACTGGGGAAAGCCCAAATCCGCAATCGAGGGAACGCCCGGGTAATCGCTTGTAGCGGCCAGGACCGCCAGAATCCGGAATGCCCCATCGTCGATGAGCGCTTTCGTGGATGATTCGGAGGTAACCAGGATCTGAACATCGCCGCGCAACAGAGCCGCCACCGCCTCGGCGGCGCCGGGGAAGTTAATGATGCGCCCCGGAACCTTGGCCACTTCCTTCAAAAAGATACAGGTCACGTGAGAGGAGCGGCCGAAGTTGGAGGTCCCCAGTTTCAGCTCCTTCTTTTTCCCGAGGGCCATCATCTCGTCCCAGTTTTTGATGCCGTCCTTGCGGGCAAGGAGTAGATGGAGATTAACGCCGGTTCTTGCGATAAAGGTATATTTATTGTAATCGAACTCGACCTTGGACGTAATACTCTCCGTGACGAACGCGTTGTTGAAATCGCCGATGGTATAGCCGTCGGGCTGGGCGTTGAAGATGGCGCTGTAGGCTTTTCGTCCCCCGGCCTCCGGCACATTCTTCACCACCACATCCCCGCCTTTGGCGCCTTTGACCTCCTTAAGGTACTTCCCCAGATAGAGGGAAATGCTCCTGGCCACCAGATCGGAGCCGCCTGCGGCCTTCGTGGGATTAATCCAGGTAATCCTCTTGGCGGGGTAGATATCCTCCGCCGACACGATCCATACATCAATGCCGGTGAAGAGGACCGCTAAGAGAATCGCCCCCATACCCCCGCTGAAAAATCTCAAAAAATCTCTCCTTACCCGAACGTTGTGTTGAGCAGACATCATCATACCCCCCTCCCGTGATTGTCTTGTGCCCCACTTGAATCATCGGCGTTTATACCGGTGATTCTTCGGTGACGCACCCCCCCTTGGACATAGAGAGGAACGAATATTGCCCCGCTTGCCTGTTTCCTGGTCTTTCCCCTCTCGTGATGCGAATATCTGATTTGGAAAGCGGTTGTCAAATGCATTATTTTCATATGGCATATGAAAATAATGCATTTGGCCGGGGCGCATCGGGCCGGGAAACTTTAATTATTAAGCTTATGCCCGGCCAAGAAGTGCGCTGAGTCCCGTGAAAACCGCCCGTTCCTGCCGCCATTCATAGGCAAGAAGGGTGATCTTCAATCCCTTGAGCGTTTCACCGGAAATGGCCTCGGCGCCGGCGGGAACGACGAGGATACGCCTCGGCGCGCCCGGAAAATTGAGGCCGGCAAGGAGCAGCCGGGCTATTCCCGCCTGCAGAGCCATGGGCGACAGATCCGTTCTTACCGCGAAAATGGCCGCCACCTGTCCGGTTTCCGCCCCCCCGTTCAGGACAAAAAGGTCGCATCTTCCGTCATTGGCAACCGGGTAACCATCCCGCCTGAGCGCCTCGGACAAATCACGGACCACCAGGTCGTGGTCGCATTCAGCCTCCAGGTTCCTTGTAAACTTGCCGTATTTCTCCCCGATGAGTTCTTCCCGGAAATCGTGCTCGGCAAAAGTCATCTCCAGTTGCGGACGGCGGGAGTTGTCCGCAACGGTTTTTATCCGGTCAATCTTACGGACGAACTGCGCGATCTGCCGGGCGAAGCGCGGAAAGCCGAGCGAGCCGATCAGGGTCACCGTGTTTTCCTCCTCGCCGTCCTCCACCTCGGCCCATACACCCCGGTAGTGGTTTTCGAAGAAGGTCTTGCCGATCCCCTTTTTGCCGCCGCCGATTTTGCCGCGGTGCACGACGAAAATCCGTCCGGCGTTGTCCCTGGCCAGGGCGCCTCCCGTTTTCCGGTCAATGCCACGCACGGGAAAATTGATCTCGCACGTGATGGAGACATCGTCTCCCGGCGTCGGCCTGCCGATGCCGAAAACATTCCAGTACCGGTCCTCCGACATCTTCCGGGAAAAGAACCAGATGCCAAGACGCTCCGACCAGAAAACGCCGGCCTTGAAATTCGCCCCCGGATGGCCGATTTTCACCGTGATCTTCTCGTCAGCGAAGGGCCTGAAACTCCTCGCGAATTGCCGCTGTCCCCGGCGAATCGCCGCTTCGTCTTCAAGGATTTTCAACATGACCCTTCTCCCTCAATCCAGCCGTTTCCTGAAGCGGCCGATGGCCCCGGCAAAGACGGTGATGCCGAGGACGGCGAGCGCCAGAAACTGGGGCCAGAGGATGCCCATACCCACGCCTTTTAGAAAGATCCCGCGGATGATGACCAGAAAATACCTGAGCGGATTTGCGTACGTCAACCATTGCACGAAGAGCGGCATATTGGCAACGGGAAATACGAAGCCGCTGAGCATGAAAAAGGGAAGAATGAAAAAGAACGTCGTCATCATCGCCTGCTGTTGCGTAGCCGAGACGGTGGAGATGAAGAGCCCCACCCCCAGCGTGCTCAGGAGGAACAGGCAGGAGGCCCCGAAAAGCAGGAGGACGCTCCCGGACAGGGGGAGGCTGAACCAGATAACAGCAACGGCGGTAACTGCCACCATCTGCACGAGCGAAATGATAATGTAGGGAATCGTCTTGCCGGCGATGAGCTCCGCGGGCGTGAGGGGAGTTACAATCAATTGCTCCATCGTGCCGATCTCCTTTTCCTTGATGATGGCCATGGAGGTGAAGAGCAGGCAAATAAGCATGATGAGAAAAGCGACGATGCCGGGGACGAAGAAGTGCTGACTGTCGAGGTTCGGATTGTACCAGGTTCTGATCCGCAGGTCTACCCTGCCGTACGCGAGCTGCCGGCGGTAAAGCTCATCCAGCAATTCCCGATTGAGCTTGTCCATGACCGATAAGGCATAGGCGATGCGGAGCGAAGCCATGTTGCTCATGCTGCCGTCCACCAGCACCTGAACCGTGGCCGTATCGCCCCGCCTGATCTGCGTGCTGAAATCGGGGCCGATCTTGATCCCCATATCCGCCTCTTTTCGGAGAAGCGCCTCTTCCAGTCCGCGCGGATCTGCGGACGGCGAGACGATCCGGAAAATCCTATTGCCGAGGAGCGCGTCGGCAACCATGCGGCTCTCACGGGTACGCGCCTGGTCGAGAAAGGCGACGCGGATGTCCCGGATGTCGTAATTGACCACGTACCCGAAAACGAGCAACTGTATGAGCGGCGCAATGACGAGGAGCGGACGGTTCCGCTTGTCCCGGAAAAGCTGGATGAATTCCTTGCGCACCAGTTCGCGGATGCGAAGCCAGTTCATATCAGAGTCCCTCTCTCTTCAGCATCCGGCAATTGAGCACCGCAAGTATCAGGAACATGGCCGCGAGCACCAGAAAACTCCGCCACAGGTGGGCCATGCCGAGGTTCCGTAGATAAATACCGTTTAAGATGTTGATGTAATATGTGGCGGGGACAATTGCGGAGAAGAACCTCAGGACGAAGGGCATGTTCGCCACGGGGAAAACAAAGTCGGACAGAAGCAGCGATGGCAGGTAGGTAATGAGAACCGCCATCTGATTTGCCACGAGCTGCGACTTGGTGAAGATGGAAATAAGAAGCCCCAACGTCAGGGCGACGGCCATGTAGAGAGAGGAAGCCAGGATCATGAGCCAGAAGCTTGATTTCATGACCACACCGAACAGCACCTGCCCCATAAGCACCGCCACGAGGACGTCGGTCATCCCGATCAGAAAATAGGGGATGGCCTTTCCGATCAGGAGTTCTCCCGCCTGGATGGGCAGGGAACGGATCGTTTCCATCGTACCGTTTTCATACTCACGGGCGATGACGAGCGCGGTCAGCATGGCTCCCACGATCATGATGATGACCGCAATAATGCCGGGAATGATGAAGTTCCGGCTTTCCAGGTCCTCGTTGAACCAGATCCGGATGCGGGCATCTATGGGAGTTCTGATTTCCGCCATTCCCCGCACGTTGAGAAAATCGGCGAGGAGCCGGCCGTTATAACGCTCCATGAAGGCGCTGATGTATCCTCTCGTTATGCCGGCAAAGTTCGGATCGCTGCCGTCGAGGAGCACCTGCAGCGGCGCCTCGCGTCCGGCCCTGATACTGCTCGTCCAGCGGGGCGGGATCACCACGGCCAGTGTGGCCCGGCCTTCGTCCAGGTATTGGGTAACCGCTGCCGTATTGGGAAGATGCGCGGCAATATGAAAATAGGGGGAAGCCTCAAGCTTCAGAAGGAGATCGCGGCTCAAGTCGGTCCGGTCGTAATCCACGACCACGGTTTCCACATTGTCCACATCAAGGCTAAGCGCATAACCGAACAGGAGTATGAGCAAAAGCGGAATGGCAAAGGCGAGATAGAGGCTCCGGAAGTCCCGCAGGAGGTGATAAAATTCTTTGCGGGCGATGGCCCGGACGTGCACGATGTTCAATGGTTCCTCCGGGACATGAGCGTTATGAAGGCATCGTTCAAGGTCGCGTCAGGATGGTCGGGGCAGGTCTTGGCGATAATCTCCGCCGGTTTGCCGATGGCCACGATGTTCCCTTCGTTGATCATCACGATCCGACGGCAGTTCATGACCTCGTCCATGTAGTGAGTCGTTACGAAAACGGTCACGCCCTGCCCCGCAAGCCCGCCGATAAAATCCCAGAAATGACGCCTCGTAATGGGATCAACGCCGGACGTTGGTTCATCGAGGAAGAGGATTTCCGGCCGGTGCAGAAGCGCGCATCCCAGGGCCAGGCGCTGGCGCCACCCCGGCGGCAGTTCCCTGGTCAGCCTGCGGGCTGCGTCTTTCAAGCGGGTCAGTTCCAGTATCCATTCGGTCCTCTCCCCCCACAGTTTCTGCGGAACACTGTAGATGCCGAGGTAAAAACGGATGTTCTCCAGCGGAGTCAGGTCCTCGTAGAGGGAAAACTTCTGCGACATGTAGCCGATTGCGTGCTTGATCTGCTCCGATTCGGTGACGATGTCATGCCCCGCGACATGACCGGACCCGGACGTGGGGGTGATGATGCCGCAGAGCATGCGGATCGTGGTGGATTTGCCCG
>CAZTLA010000070.1:0-15636 GCA_964614365.1 uncultured Syntrophales bacterium
AGTCGCGATGATTCCGGAAAAACTTATAGATGTACTGAAACATGATGGGGTGGTTGCCATTGCTACTTTGGGACAGGATGGACCGCACATGGTTAACACCTGGAACAGTTACGTAAAAATCACGAGCGATGGGCGCTTATTGATTCCTGCCGGTTACATGCACGTAACGGAGGCTAATATTGCAACAAACAATAACGTATTGATTACATTGGGTAGTAGCAAGGTGGCTGGCAAGAACGGTCCAGGCACTGGTTTCCTAATCAAAGGCACGGCAGCCTTTGTGACCTCCGGTCCTGATTTTGACGCAATTAAGGCAAAATTCTCATGGGCAAGGGCAGCATTGGCAATTACAATACTCTCTGTCACCCAAACTTTATAGTTTGCCGAGGTATTTCAGGGGCAGTGGGATCTTAATCTTTGGAGTTCCCCTGCAACAGTACAAACAGTTATCTTTGATTCTCGGCATCATAGACCGGCTCATCATTGCCCCCGACCGCATCACCCTCATCGACTTCAAGACGAGCCGCGTCGGCCATCTCGCCGACAAGTACCAAGCCCAGATGATCCGCTACCGGACCATCCTCCAGTGTCTCTTCGGCGAGCGCCTGGTCGAATGCTACCTGCTGTTTGTTGACGAACCGCACCGCATTGTGACGATCTGATTGGAACGGCCCCATGTTTTTCTTGCAGTATAGATTCGTTTGTATTACATTAGAATCATGAAGGCGCCGAATTTCGAATGGGACGACAGCAAGAATAAGGAGAACATCGCCAAACATGGCGTGTCGTTTCAAGAGGCGCAACAAGCCTTTGCGGATGAAAAGCGTCTCATTGTCGAGGATCTCTATCACGGTGATCATGAGGAGCGATGGTTTTGTCTCGGTAGGATTCCAGACGGCATCATGACTGTTCGCTTCACCTTCAGGGGAGGCAAGATCAGGATATACGGCGCTGGTTATTGGAGGAAAGGAAGGAAGCTGTATGAAGAAAAAAACAACGTACACGGATGAGCCCATGGATACCGGCAGGATTGTAGAGGATTTTCTTCCACGGCCGAAAGATCTGGTGTTTCGGAAAGAGCGGGTGGTCACCCTGCGTCTGGACGACTCGACTGTCGCAGAGCTCCAGGCGGAGGCCCGGCGTAAAGGCCTGGGCGTATCAAGCCTGATCAGAATGTGGGTCCGGGAACGGCTGGCAGGATGAAGCGGCGAAGCAGTTTCCGCCAGCCCACCCATCCGGGGGAGATGCTCCGGGAGGATTTTCTCCCGGACTATGCAGAAAAAGGGGACGTCTATTTATATGAGAGTGAGCGAGCGAAACTGGAATGAGGAAGCTTTCCATAAATAGAACGTCCCCTTTTTCCCGCTTTTTCCCTTCTCTCAGTCCCGCCATGCACTCCCCGCTAAGCGGTCATTTATTCTTGACACCTAACCGGCTTTTCTCTACAGTGCCTGATCAGAAAAGCAGGTTTTCATCAGATCACCATAAATCGACAGGGGCACGGATAGATTATGAAAACGTCAAAAAGAGTCGTTTTTTCTGATCTCCTCATCGGTTTCATCCTGATGCTCCTGGTCCTCGGCGCATATTTTTTGCGGTGGAATCCGATCGAGTCCCTGGAGTACAAATCCTACGATTTCGGCCTCTCTCTTCGGGTGAAACCTGCCGCTTCGCCCATCGCCATCGTGGCAATCAATGATGACAGCATCGCAAAGATAGGTCGCTGGCCCTGGCCGCGCGCCCACGTCGCCGACATGATTTCATTCCTGCACAATGCGGGCGCCAAGGTAATCGGTCTCAATATCCTCTATTCCGAACGAGACCTCAATCAGGGTCTTATTGAAGTCCGCAATCTCCTCAAGAAAATGGATGAATCTCCGGCGCCGAAAGTCCGCACGGCCGGTGACCTTTATGACGCGCTCAAAGAGGCGGAAAAGCGACTTGATAACGATGCTGCACTTGCCGCAGCCATTGCTTCATCACGGAAGGTGATTCTCCCCTTCTCCTTCTATCTGGGCGATCCCGTACTCATGGACTCGAACAGCATGCCGGACTATCTCCGCGGCAACTCCCTGGTTTTCCCTAAGCCCTTGAATTGTCTGACGGCCAGGGAATTGATCCCTCCGCTCTCCGATTTTTCGGCAGGCGCCCTGGCACTGGGACACATTAATCTCCTAGCGGACCGGGACGGCGTGGTACGGAGCGAACCCCTGTTCATTGACTACGGAAACCGCGTCTTCCCCTCGTTGGGACTGCAACTGGCCTTAAAATATCTCGGTTATGATCTGAAGGATGTCACCGCCGTGGGTGATCGCCTGGTCAGGATCAGGAACATATCCATCCCCCTGTACGATAATTACCGGATGCTGATCAGTTACAGCGGCAATTACAAGACGTATTCCTTTGTGGACATCGCCAGCGGCAAGGTTCCGCCCGACGCCTTCCGCAATAAGATCGTCATCATCGCCCCGGTGGCGACGGGCCTCGGAACGCTGCAGGGCACCCCGGTCGCCGTTTCCGTTCCTTCGGCCCTGATCACGGCCAGCGTCATTGACAATATTCTGACCCAGGAGCATATCATCATCCCCGGTTGGGCACTGCCCCTCGAGATCGGCGTTATCGTCCTGTTCGGCCTCTTTCTCGCTCTCGTCATCCCCCGCCTGAAAGCGCGCCTCAGCGCCATTCTGTTCATTGTTTTGCTTCTGGCCTGGCTCGGAACCGCCTTTTGTTTTCTCCTGATCGAGGGATACTGGCTCAGGATGTTCTATCCCTCGCTGCTCCTGGTCATTGGGTATACGGTCCTCGTATCGAAAAAGTACTTCTTCACGGAACAGTCAAAAGAACGGATCGAGGCCGACAGCGTCGAAACGAACAAGATGCTGGGCCTTTCCTTCCAGGGGCAGGGAATGCTCGACATGGCCTTCGAGAAATTCCGGAAGTGTCCCGTGGAGGACGAGGCCGTTAAGGAGCTCCTGTATAACCTGGGGCTGGATTTCGAACGGAAGCGGATGTTCAACAAAGCCGTCGCCGCCTATGAACATATCAAGACGGCGGGAGATTTTAAAGACATCGAGGACCGGATTAAAAAGCTGACCGCCGTCGGGGAAACGGTTATCTTCGGCTCCGGCGGGGCGCGCAAGGATGGAACCGTTATCCTGGATAGCGCCGAAACCCGCCCCACGCTCGGCCGCTATGAAGTCCTCAAAGAACTCGGCCGGGGGGCCATGGGGATCGTCTATCTGGGCAAGGATCCCAAGATAAACCGTGATGTGGCCATCAAGACGCTGCGCTACGAAGAGTTCGATGAAGGACAGCTCGCAGAGGTGAAGAGCCGCTTTTTCCGCGAGGCTGAGGCGGCGGGAAAACTTTCGCACCCGAATATCGTCACCATTTACGACGTAGGCGAAGACTACGAGATCGCCTACATGGCGATGGAACTGCTGGACGGCACGGGCCTGGAGTCGTACTGCCGGAAGGACAATCTTCTGCCCCGCCGGGAAGTGGTCAGAATCATCACCGATGCGGCCGCCGCGCTGGAATACGCGCACGGCAACGGGGTCGTTCACCGCGATATAAAACCGGCCAACATCATGATGCTCAAAAATGGGAAAATCAAGGTCGCCGATTTCGGGATCGCACGGGTCATGGCAAGCTCAAAGACACAGACGGGGGTCATCATGGGAACGCCGAGTTACATGTCCCCCGAGCAGATTGCCGGTCGGAAGGTGGATGGCACGTCGGACCTTTTCTCTCTCGGGGTGGTCTTTTTTGAACTTCTCACCGGTGAAAAACCCTTTGCCGGCGACAGCATCACCACCCTCATTTACAACATCACCAGCACCCCTCCCCTATCCCTGCGGGAGCTGCTGCCGGACGCACCGGAACCGTTTGAAACCATCATCATGAAGCTCCTCGCCAAAGACACGGCAATGCGCTATCAGCACGGCAGGGAGCTGGGAGATGATCTCCACGAGCTGATGAAGGCCCTATGATGAAAAAATTTCAGATGAAGGCGGCCGGACAGACGAATGGGGGAATGGTCCGGGAGAACAACGAGGATGCCTTTTTTCTTGCGCCTGAAAAAGGCCTGCTGGTCGTGGCCGACGGTATGGGCGGTCACGCCTCCGGCGAAGTCGCCAGCCGTATGGCCGTGGACGTCATCAGAAACTACTTTGACGGACCGGCGACGGACGGCAAGCCGCCCCTTATCGGGACATACGATGATGCGTTTACCGAAACCGCCAACCAGTTAGGCTCCGCGGTGCGCCTGGCAAATATGGCCGTCTGCGAAGCCGCACGGGGCAATGCCCCCTTGCATGGCATGGGGACAACCATCGTTTGCGCCCTTTTGCATGACCGCACGTTGAGCATCGCCCATGTGGGCGACAGCCGTCTGTACCTGATTCGCAGCGGCGATATCGAGCAGCTCACGGATGACCACTCCGTTGTGGCCGAACAGGTGAAACGGGAACTCATCAGCCCGGATGTTACGGAAGAATCCGAAATCAAGAACCTCCTGACCCGAGCCCTCGGGGCTGAAGCTGAAGTTAAGGTGGATCTCAACGAATTGAACCTGCTGGATGGCGACGCGCTGCTCCTCTGTACGGACGGCCTGACCAACATGGTCCGGGATGAGGAGATTCTCTCCGTTGTCCTTGACGGACGGGATCCGTCCGCTGCCGGTCAAAGGCTCATTGAACTGGCGAACAAGGGTGGAGGAAAAGACAATATCACGGCGATCGTGGCATATATTTTTGCGGAGAGCCGGCTCTCTTCATTGATCAACCTATTCATAAGACACAGGAGGTAAACCATGGCGAAAATCCAGATCAAATTCAAGGATGCCGTCGTCAAGGAAATGCCGCTGACACAGGACATCCTGACCATCGGCAGGAAGGAAAGGAATGACCTCGTCATCGACAACCAGGCCGTTTCCGGATTTCATGCCCGGATTGTCAGGGATGATCAGCATTTCTTCGTCGAGGACCTCAACAGCTTAAACGGCACCTTTCTCGACGGGAAAAAAGTGAGCAAGTACGTCCTGAAAAACCGGGATGTCATCCAAATCGGCAATCACGCCATTGAGTTCTTCTCTGAGAAACCTGCAGACGCAGACCCCAAGCCTGTTCTCCGGGGCCGCTCCATGGACGAAACCATGGTCCTGACGCCGACAGATCAAAAAAAGATTCTGGCCGCCACGGAAAAACTCGATGTGCTGGGAGGGTTCATCATCATCGAAGGTTCCACGGAAAAGCGGGATTATCCCCTCAAAGACAGGATCACCACCATCGGCAAGGACGATTCCGCCCTGATTCGCATAAAGGGATTCTTCGCCCCCAAAGTGGCGGCCCTCGTGAACCGGCGCAGAGAGGGATATTTCATTAATCCCTCAGGCAGTAAAGATTTGAAGGTCAACGGTCAGGTCATGGCGCAGCGTCACGATCTGAAAGACGGCGACATCGTGGAAATTGCCGATCTCAAAATGCAGTTCTATCTCAAGGAGGAATGACCGGTTGAAGGAGCGTTGATTACGATAGGATATAGTATCTCCCCTCCTTCCTGATGAACCCCTCGTTCTCCAAGTCAACCAGATTCCGTTTCACCCGCAGGGCATCGCTGCCGGTATCTCTTGCGATCCGGGTCACGGTAAGCGGCTCCCCGGCCACCAGCGCCTTCAGTATCCTCCCCCGAACCTGGCGGTTCGAGTTCTCAAAGGGACTCTGGCGGACATAGTGGGCGCTCCGCTTGTTCGGATTCCCCTGCCCTCCCTTCAGCACGGCGCCGTAGTCCATGAGCGCATTGTACCATTTCCGGGGATTGCGCATATCCAGCGTTTGCCGAACCAGGGGAACGATCTCCTCGTCACGGATATTCTCCCGGTCTTTCAGAAACTCGTGGATGTATACCCGCCGGATATTCGTGTCTATAAACACGACGGGCTTGTTGAAGGCAAAGGCCAGAACGGCGCCTGCCGTATACTTCCCGACCCCCGGCAGGCTCATCAGGACATCCGGGCCGGCGGGCAGCTTCCCCCGATGCCCGCTCACGACCTTCTGCGCGAGGGCGCGGAGCGACAGGGCGCGACGGTTGTACCCCATGCCCTGCCAGAGGCGAAGCAGCTTGGGAAGCGGCGCCTCCGCCAGAGAGGCAAAATCGGGAAAGGCGGCGATGAACTCTTCATACTTTCCGATCACCCGCTCGACCTGGGTCTGTTGAAGCATGATCTCGGAAACGAGGACATGGTAAGGATTTTTTGTTTTGCGCCAGGGAAGATCGCGGCCGTGCTTATGGTAGTGATCGTAGACCTTCTTTTGAAAAGAATGGATTGTGGAAAGAGAAAGGGATTTCATACCACCTGCTCAAGGGACGCGAAGAAGGCCGCATGGTTGGACGTAAACACCGGCGGATCATTTTTCAGGATCGCGGCAACGGCGGGATGGCGCTTGAATTCGGTGTCCAGGAATTTCCGCACCAGTTTCCGCTCCCATCCGTGGGGATGCCGGAATCCGGTGTAGAGGGAAAGATCGCCCGCATAGAACTCTTCCGTTTCATGCGACCCTGCTTCATCCCCGCAGATGGGCATGTTGAAGACGGCCAGGTTCAGAAAGTTGATCGCGTCGTTGTGCCGGACAACAAACTCCAGCGTCTTTCGCGCTGCGGCAGCGGTCTCCGCCGGAGTCCCGAACAGGAGATAGACGTACACGGCAATCCCCGCTTCTTTGAGATTTCCCAGAACCCGGGCTGCCGTCGCTAAATCTATCCCCTTGTGCATTTTGTCGAGCACCCCCTGATTTCCCGACTCCAGGCCGAGTTTGAGCATCACGCATCCGGAGCGTTTGAGTGCGAGGCAATAGTCAAAGTCCGCCAGTTCCCTGTCGATCCGCACAAACCCGTACCACGGAACGCCGGGAGGATTTTCCGCAAGCGCACGCATGAGCGCGGGACTGATCGCATTATCCAGCAGATGAACGAGGACAGGCTTTGTCTTTAAAACCAGGGCACCCAGATCGGCCATCGCCTGCGCTGCGGGGACGGGAACATAGGGATTGTCCTCGGCTCCTTCGGGACAGAAGGAACATTTATGCCACCAGCATCCGCTCGACCCGCTGTAGGGGAGAATAAGCCCGGGAGCGAAATAATCTCGAAGAGGCAGTGAAGTATAATCAGGCCTCTGGTGGTCCGGCCGCTCGCCTTTCGCCCCCAGCAGATCGAGCAGGGAGTTTTCTCCCGGACCAGCAATGAGGTGATCGACGAAACCGGCAAAGGGGTTTTTCCAGCCCGGTCGTTTCATCCAGGAAGTTACCAGCCCGCCGCCGAGAACGACCTTCGCGCCGGGGAACGCCTTTTTCACGTAGCCGATCATGGCGAAGGCGCAGAGCGCCTGACTCAGGTAATTCAGGGAAAACCCCACCAGGGAATCTTCGAGAATTTCGTGCAGACGTCGGCTGAAATAGGGATAGAAGGGATTCTGTTCGGGATGCTCCGCCGACGCGATGAGGTCTGCGCTCCGGACGGGTGAGAGCTGCCGATGATGATAATCCGCCAGACTGAGGATCGCGCTGTACGGTTTGGCAGAAGCCTCCAGGACACGATTCACGTCCCGCACTGCGCGGCTGTAACGGTCATAGGACCGATAGGTTTGCGGGTTCCGGAGTGCGGTGAGATTGGAGACGATATTCTTAAATGCCCTGCGGGTCCAGGTATCGGACGCTGTCTGCGTCTGCTGCGTGAGGGCGAGAAGCCCTTCGAGATTGGCATCGAGGATCGTGCACGAAAGCCCGTGCGCCGAAAGAGCGCCCGCCAGCTTCGCGACACCGGCCGGCGGTTCGCAGGCCTTGGCAACGGGAGGAAAGATCAGGAGCATCAAAACGCTTCCTTAATTATTCCGCTCATTGATGCATCACAAAGTCGTACACGGGGACCTCGATCTTTCTCGCGGGCTTAAGTTCTTTCCGGGCAATCCTCAACAATTCATCCGTGACCTCCGGTGAGTAGATTTTTTCTCCGCATCGCGCACATACATCAGCAGGAACATGCTCGATAAAGATGTATCTATCCTTCTCCTCGTAACTAAAAGTGACGGTTTCCTTTACTGATTCTCCTCCGCAAAACGGGCATTGCACTGTAATCACCTCCTGTTTCTGCCGTTTTCCCATTCCTCCGGATCGGGTTCATAAGCCGTGATGACAACCACAACCGGAGGTAATGAGAGTTGTATATGCAGGTCTCTTCCTGCTTTTGTCTTCCCATAAACAAGACAACTCGGAGCGAACTTGTCACGGGGATATTCCTCGATGATTTCTCCTTCGCTAATGACGGTTTCTACCTCTTGGCGCGATATGGATCTTTTAATCATCCGCTTCACGGCATGATCGGAAAATCCATATTGACCTTCTTTTATCTTATTCCGAATCCCGCCCAATGTCATCTCTTATCCTGCCTGCCCTACTTTTTTGTTGCGGACAGGGCCTCGTCCTGCACCTGCTCCCGCCGGCTGGTTCAGGCCTGCAGCCTGAACCATTTATTAATGTTTTTGTTCAATCTGCAAGATTGAACCAGCAACGAAATAATCAAAGAACCAAATGACCAAATAATCTATTTGCCGGAACGCACCGGGAGTGCCCGGTGGCTGCTGCCGCCAGACTGATGCACCCAAATTCCGTAGGCCAAAGTTGCAATAGGAGAAGGCAGCCTCGGAACCGCGTGTTTCGGAAGCCCAAGGGCAGCAAGCGGAAATCTCTAATGAAGCACCTCGCAGCATGCTGACGGGGCGTCCGGGCTTTTAACTCTCCCCTCCCTTGCTTAAAGCACCTACTTTGGGTGACGGGAGGGGTAAGCGGTGGCTGACATCGGCGACGCGCACCCCACCTAACCTCCCCCGTCGAGGAGGAGGAATCTGTTTGGTGACTCTGTAGCAAGACTTACATAAACTTTACTGATGCGTCAAGGAGGAGTTACAGGATGTCTATTGCCATCTGGATATTGGATATTTCCGCAGACAATCGGACGTCTTCTTAGCGCCGGACAGCTTCGGCGCCGTCTGCGCGGACTGCTATCGCTTCCTGCTTCCGGCCCAGCCAGAAGCCGCATAGTACCCAGATCGCGGAGATCGGCACCGCCACGAATGCCATGCCGGCGACGCCGAGCCCGAGAAACCCCATCAGGCCCGAGGTCCAGGCGCCGACCTGATCACCGAGACGGTAGACAAAGGTATCGATGAAGCTTTTTGATTTGTATTTATCCTCGCGTGGGATGACCGTGAAGAGAATCTCGCGCGTCGGCCTCGCGAAGGCGAAATTGCCGGCGCGCCGGAGGATTTGAAAGACCACGACGACCGCCAGCGCCGGCGCCAAGCCGAGCGCCGCGAAACCGAAGACCGTGAGGATCGGCACGAGCGTCAGGGTGATCGCCACACCCAGAAGCCGTATGATGCGTCCGGTAAGAAAGACCTGCGCGGCAAGTGTCAGAACGTTGACCCACAGATCGATTCGCGCGAAGAGGGCAGTGCGCGCCGCCCGGTTCGTGAATGCCTGTCCGACGATCTTGGCCTGCTCGAAGTAGAGAAAGGTGGAAAGGATCGTAAAGAGGAGCATGTATGCACAGATCCCGATCAGGTAGGGCGATTGCCACAGGCGCGTCAATCCGGTAAAAAGCGTGCCGCCGATCGGCGCCTCCGCCCCTGTTGATTGCCGGCGGTCTCCGAAGCCTTCCGCCAACTTCGACAACCGTTTCACGCTTTGCACACCGACTTCGAGGAGGAACATGGACACAATGAGCAGGAGCGTGGAACCCAGAAGCTCAACCAGGGCCACGGTGATTCCCGACCCGAGGATGCCTCCGATCGTGCCGCCGGCCCCGATGAACCCAAACAGCCGTCCACCCTGACCGCTCGTGAAGAGATCGGCCATGAAGGCCCAGAACACGGACACGACGAACAGATTGAAGATGGCGGTCCAGAGATAAAATGCCCGGCCTATCCAGATGTTCTGAGCGCCGGTTGTCTTCAGCAGCAAGAGATAGAAGATGAAGAGGTTCGCCATGAAAAAACGGTACGTAATCGACACAAACCGTTTACGGGGCAGCCTCGTTACGAGCGCTGCAAAGGGCGGATTGAGGGCAATCATCCCCAGCAGGGTGCCCGTGAACAGCCAGGGCAGATTCTCCACGCCCCCGGCGAGCCCCATCTCGTCGCGAATCGGTCTGATAACGTAATAGGACGACAGGATGGAAAAAAAATAAAGGCACGACCACAGGAGCGCCTGCATTTCGTCGGGTTTTACCTCGATAACGCGCTGGAGAATCCGGGTGACGAAAGACGTCTCCGGGGGAATCAAAGGGCTCTCATCTGCCATGTTCCCATCCTGACGCGTCTAAAGATTGCCGATGAATGCTTCCATACGGCGACGCAGCGCAGCATCAGGAAGACGGCCGCGGGCCGCGCCCATGTTGTCAAGCAGGTACTCGACCTTTGCCGTGCCCGGAACAACGCAGGTTACCGCCGGATGGGACAGGATGTACTTGAGGAAAAACTGCGCCCAGGTCGTACAGTCGAAGTCGCCGGCCCACTCCGGCAGCTTCTGTTTTCCCGTAGCCTCAAAGAGGCGGCCGCGGCCAAAGGGAAGATTGATCATGACCGCCATGCCGCGATCGGCGGCCAGCGGCAGGATTCTGTCGGCGGCGTTCCGCTCGTCAAGCGCGTAATCAACCTGTATAAAATCAAGCTTCTCCTTCGCCATCACCCTCAGGAACGATTCGTACTGCCGATCCGAGGAGGTGGTCATACCCAGATAGCGGACGCGCCCGGCCGCCTTCCACTCTCTCAGTGTGCCGAGCTGGGTATCAATGTCGATAAGGTTATGAACGGCAAGCAGGTCTATTGTATTTGTCCTGAGTCTCTTTCCCGATGCTTCCATCTCGGCGATACCGGCTTCGCGGCCTTGCTTGCCGACCTTCGTGGCGAGGAACAGCGAATCGCGAATGCCCAACTCCGCAACCAGCTCGCCGACGACGGCCTCCGCAGTACCGTACGACGGCGCCGTATCGATCACCTTTCCTCCCATCTCCTTGAAGCGCCGGATGACCTCCTTCAACGGGGCGCGCCCATCGGCGGATGGCCCCACGTCATATCTGCGCGCAGTGCCGATGCCGACGGCGGGGATCATCTCTCCCGTTGAAGGGATGCGACGCCGGATAAGCGGGGCCTGCTCAGCAAAAAGGAGCCTCTCCGGCATGAGTGCCGCGGCGCCGAGTCCGACCCCTATTTTGAGCATTTCTCTGCGGGAAAACTGCATGGCGCCCCCCCTTATTCTTAACCGGCGTCCTTCCCAAAATTCACGCTTTTGCGACGGACGGCGGCCTGCGCGCTCACCGCGGCCGCAAGCGCTTTGCCCTGCGAAAAATCTTTAGGAAGAGACATGACGGTGTCATGGATCGATCGTGTCGCGTCCGCCAGACCTCCGATGTTGGCAACCACGGTCCAGTGCATGCCCGTCCAGAGCGATGCCAGACGCTCGTCAAGCCCCTCCCATCGGAGCCCCTTATGCCTGGTTCGCCACGACTCAATTTCATCATTATTGTGGTCAAGCATCGGACCGCGTGAGGTATAGGAGCACCATGTCCACGGGATCTCCTCAGCCACATCGTACGGCGAGTTCGCCTCGCGAATATGTTCCAACCGCTGTATCGTCGGCTTGAGTCGAAACAGCTTCGCAGTCGTCAGCAAAACGGGAACAACGGCCTGAGGCAAATTTGAGCAAAAGTCGTACAGCCGGTCCAGGCAGAAGGGAACGTAGGTGAAGGCAAGCTGTTCAAGAGCGTGATAAATGGCATTTTCTTCTTTCGTGCCGCCAAGCGACATTGTTACGCCCCACAACGACTGCGGGGCCAACTTGATGAGCGTGTGACGCTCGGGGTACCTAAGCGGAACATAGGGACCATAATGCAGAACCTTGCAATCCTCTTCGGGATCGTTCCCCGTTGAAAAGGCGTCGTACCGCTCCAGTTGATCCGCAGTTGGACAGGGAAGGAATAACCAGAAGTGCCTCTCATCGCCGTACGTGCACTTGGTCAGCAGTTTGAGCGTTCCGCGCGTGCTCTCGGGAGAATGCGCGATAAAGCTGACCTCGAACCGGGAAGGCTCCCCCTTCCGGTTTGGCCGCCGATATTCCCACGCCGGCTCGCAACTCCAGCCGAGAGCCGTAAGCGTCGTGAGGGCCAGGTGCTCAAGCGGCACACCACTTTCCAGGAAGCACTCCCCCCACTTTTGCGAAGACATGGTCAAAACCCTCGATGCATTGTTCGACAATGCTTCTGCAGCCTGCATCAACGAACAAAGACGGTTTTTTGCAACCGTATCAATCCTGATGAGTTTGCTGTTTGGTCGTTTGATGGGAAATTTGTTCTTCTGATTGTAAACTTTAAGGAAAAGAACGTCCTGTGTCAAGAAAAATGACCAGAGAGCAAGAGAGGGAACACCGGCGGTGTTTCCTGATAAACCGGATCACGTGCGATGATTCGCGCGGGTCTCCTTTGCGCGGGGATGCAATGCACCCTATCCAAGGGCGGCGTTCCAGACCTCGAAGTTGTAATCGCCGTTTTCCGTCGGCCTGAAGATTGCCACGTAGGTAAGGACATGCCAACCGATGAACTCACGGTTCGCAGGATCGAAGAACGTCTTGTTCCACGTTTTTCGCCAGGTGCCGGTATTGAAATAGACTTTATCCTGCGTCAGGCCGCCCGGAAGGGGAACCTGGTCCAGGGGAACAATCAGATGGTCATGGGTATGGCCGTACAGAACGAAACTCGCCTCACCGGAACGAACCTTCTGCTCCGCAAAAGCATGCTGGTGATATGCTCCTTCTATTTTTGCCGGGAACCATGCCTCCTTCAATTCGGCAACTTTTTCCAGGAGCTTCTTGGACGTATGGGAGGAGAGCTGGAGTGCGATCTGCAACAGATCGATCGTATCGGGCCAGAAAAGCTTGTCTTGATCTTTTATGAACGGTACCCGGAAGAAGGCATCCACGCATGCATCCCAGGCCGTTTCAATCGCGTGCCGGGCAGCGGCATTCTCGGTTTTCTTTGCCACCATAAGGACCCACGAAGGCGCGTCGAGGAGCGGACGGACATTGTCCAGTTCTTTGAGCAGGGTCGTTATGCTCTTCTTTTCGTCGTCGGTTACGGCGCCTTGAGCCACCAGGACGCTCAAGCTATCCTCCACGGTCTGTGGATACCTGTTCAAGAGTTCTATGACGATCGCATCGCCGATAGACGAGGCATTGCGATTCCCCGAGTAATTGAACTTATCGTAAATATCGCCGTGCCGGGCGAAGATTTTATAGCTCGGTTCGAATAACTCCGAGGGGAAGGAATCGTTGCCCGTGGCAATCCCCAGCGCCTTTGCCGCCATACCTCTGCACCGGGGATAGCGGTTGATGACCCAGTCGTGGTTGCCGATGACGTAGGTAATATCGAAGGGGACTTTTTTCTGCGCGGCATATTGCCTGAGGTCGCGGAGTATGGCCAACGACTGCTGATTACTGGTTATGATTCCCTGAAGAATTTGTCGGATGATTTTTTCCTGGGCGGGACCGGCGGGATCCCATGGTCTGACGGAGCCGGAAAGCCACCGGGCGGAGCGGATGATATCGAAGATGTCGCCCAGCAAAACCAATCGCACTTCTTCCAGCGGCTTCACGGTGTCGGCAAGTTTGCACAGGTTGTCCGCAAAAATCTTGAATGCCGTGTCTTTAATCGTTTGCCCTGAGCTGCCGTCGGTCAAATGGACATCACTCAAAAACACCAGCATACATCGCCTCCTTGGTAAGACATGCCCAACGATATCCGGACTTTTTCCGAAGTCGTCAATTACCGGAACTTCAGCATCGTGATGCCGGTCTTCTCATCAGGGGTCTTGCGCGCGTCGATGCCCAGGACCTCGGTCACAACCGCTTCGACCACGAGATACACGGAGGCATCCCTGCGGATGCATCCCGTGAGCGTCTCGTTTTCCCTGCCGATGGCGCCGTGGAGGTGGATGACGGGTTCGTTCCCGTTCCAGAACAGGGTGCCGAATCCCAGTAATTCGCGACCGTCACTGAAGTCTATCCAGAGGGGTTCCGGCGGTATCACCGGCTCCTTCGGGCCACAGACGATGGCTGAGGCACGCATGCCACCGAGGAGCATGATCGTCCCGACCCTCACCTGCTCCGTTACTGCAAGCTTTTTTATTTCTTCGAGAAGGTCATCCCGGTCCTCGAATTTGAGCAGAAACACCCGGCCGAAAGAACCTTGTTTGTACTGCATGAACGTATCCCCGATAGTGAACTGTGCTGGAAGTCTTTGAGTGTGTTTTGAGGGGTTGCGCCTTCCTGTGGACAAAGTGTAGGGAAAAGGCCGCTGCCTGTCAAGAAAAATGACCCTTGCCTTCTCACCAACAAAGGGGATGCACAATCGCCCGAATTTTGCTACTATCGTCGTCGCGATTCAACGTTGGGGTTACCCTGACGGGAACGATATTCGGGAAGTTCTGGATTGCAAAAAAAGGAGGCAAAATGTTTTTACCGCGCATGTTTTGCAAAGCAGTTTTGACAGGGGTTCTGGCAGCGATACTCTTTGGTACTGCCGTTGCCGCGCCCGCGCCGGCAACTTCGTCAGCACCCCCGGAGGAGACCTTTCGCCGGGATTTTCCGCAATTGACCATGGACAGCATAAGAAAAACCGACATCGTGGGCCTCTATGAGGTCGTTTCAGGACAGAAGATTCTCTATTACTATCCGGAAAAAGGCTATATCCTCTTCGGAGAAATCTTCACCAAGGACGGCAAGAACCTTACGCAGGAGCGAATCGGCGAACTGACGGCCAAACTGGTGAAGGACCTCCCTCTGGAAAAGGCGGTCAAAATCGGCAGCGGCAAAAAGGTAATCATTGAATTTACCGATCCGGATTGCGACTATTGCCGGACCGCTTCAAAATATCTTGCCGGGAGAGCGGATGCAACCCGCTATGTATTTTTTACCCCCCTCGCGCACCCGGCAGCCATGAAGAAAGTCCACTATATTTTGAATGCCGAAGATAAAGGGCAGGCCTATGAAGAAATGTTTGCGGGCAAGGATATTCCCCAGAATGCCCCGGCCGTGGGGAAAGAAATTATTGCACTGGCCCAGGAGCACATGGCTCTGGCCGGAAAGATGAAAGTGCGTGGAACGCCGACCTTTTTTATCAACAGCCGCATGGTGGTCGGCGCCAATATCGGGATGATTGAGCAACTGCTCAGAGATTGATTTGAATAAGAACATACGGAGGAACACGATGAACTTATCGGCAACGGTACTGGCTCTTGTCACAGCCCTCCTCTCTATTTCTCCTGCTTCCCAGGCGGCGGAAATACGGTTCGGCGTCGCCGAGGCGCTGACGGGCCCCGCCGCCAAGTACGGCGTACCCATCAAGAACGGGTTTGTGCTCGCCGCCGACGAAATAAATGCCGCGGGTGGAATAAAGGGAAACAAGATCGAACTCATCATCGAGGATGAACAGGGGAAAAAAGAGGAGGCGATAAACGTCTTCAAGAAGTTCATCTTCAGGGACAAGGCATTAGCCATTTTCGGCCCCACGCTTTCCAACTCCGCCTTTGCCTCC
>CAZTLA010000071.1:0-15581 GCA_964614365.1 uncultured Syntrophales bacterium
CCTGGCCGCGCTCGGAGGCGAACCATTGGCGGTGGCCGGCGCCTACCGGCACGCCGTGACTATCGGGGCGGGGATCGCACTGGCCGGCGCGTTCACCAGCCTGGTCCGGGGCGTCGGATTTTCAAATGAAAAACCAACCTGTCTGCGTGCACCGCACAGGCAGGCAACCGACAACCGGCCAATGGAACCATGAACCCCGTTGGCCGGTTTTGAATTGTCCGGCAAGATTTGCCTTGACAGACAGAACTCGCCCATAGTAGGAAAATGAAACACTTGTTTCATTGAATGGAACAGACCTCCCATGGAATCCCTCCGGCGCCTCATCGCGATCCTGGATGTCCTCGTGCATACCGAGGCCTCACTGGGCGTCACGGAGATCGCTCGGCGGGTACACCTGAGCAAGGCCACCACCTACCGGCTGCTGAAGACCCTGACCTCCCACGGGCTGGTCCGCGAGCAGGATCCGGGGCCCACCTACGGACCGGGCTTCCGGATCCTGGAGTTGGCGGGGGCCTGGTTGGATCGGCTGGACATCCGGGCCAAGGCTCTGCCGATCCTCCGGGACCTCCGGGAGAAGACCGGCGAGACCGTGAGCCTCAACCTGCTCGCCGGGCCCCAGCGCGTCGCGGTGGAGCGCCTCGAGGCTCCTCACGAGATCCGTTTCGTCGTGGATCTCGGCAGGCAACTCCCCCTGCACCAGGGAGCCACGGGGAAGGTTCTCCTCGCCCACCTTTCCCCCGAAGAGCAACAGCGTATCCTCCGCACCGTGGAGCCGAGACGGCGACGCAAGCTCGCCATTGAGCTTGGGGAGATCCGCGCACGCGGCACCGCGGTCAGCTTCGGGGAACGCATCCCGGGCTCTGCCTCCGTCTCCGCTCCCGTCTACGATCACTCGGGCCGCGTCCTGGCCTGCGTCAGCATTCTGGGTTCGGCGATCCGATTCACTGCCGACACGGTGAGGCGGTTCAGGTCGTTGGCCGTCGAAGCGGCTCGCGCCATCTCCTGGGAGCTGGGGTATCCGGCGGAGGAACGCTCCAAGCCCGCCAAGGGTTGATCTTGGTTCGGCGGCGCTCAAGCCACAGCGAAGGTCTCGGAGGTTCCCCAGGGGAGTGCAGGGGGCGGGACCGGTATTCGGGTGCGCGATCAGGGAGGGAGGGGAGGCCGATGCAACGCATCATGGGCAATCGGGCGGGGACCCCGAGACACAGAGGGTGGCGGGTGGTGCTGGCGATGGGGCTCTGGGTGCTCTCGGTCTGGATGGCGCCGCGCGGTGCGGAGGGCCAGCAGATCACCCTGCTGGCGGGATTCGACGTGGGATACGCGCCGTTTTACGTGGCGGACAAGGAGGGACTCTTCGAGAAGGAAGGGGTGAACGTATCCATAAAGTACTTCGTCTCGGGGAAGGAGGCGGTGGACGCCCTGGTGGCCGGGGCGGGGGTCATGGCGGTCAGCGGGGGGATGCCCGCCATCACGCCCGGGGTGGCTGGAGCGCCTGTCGTCGTGGTCGCGCCCATCGCCTGGAACGATCGCAACATCAAGCTCGTCGTGGGACCCGGCATCACGGGAGCCGCCGACCTGAAGGGAAAACGGATCGGCTACCAGTTCGGCTCGCAGGGCCATCTCTACTTTCAGAGATACCTCGTGAAGAACGGTTTGGCGCCCACGGACGTGGTGGCGGCGAACGTCAAGGCCGACGCCCTTCCACCGGCATTCGCCCGAGGGGACATCCAGGGCGTGGTCGTCTGGGAGCCGCACGCGGGCAAGGCACTGCAATCCGTGCCGGGGGCGAGGGTCCTTGCCGATGAGGGGGTGCTGCGCAACTACCAGCTCATCACCATGCGGCGTGATTTCGTCGCCGCTCGACCGGAGGCCGCGCGAAAGATCCTCCGGGCGGTCCTGAAGGCGTCGGAGTTTGTGGGGAGGAACCCGCAGCGGGCCGCGGAGCACGTGGCCCAGGTGGGAAAGATTCCTGCAGACCAGATCAGAAGCCTCTTCCCCCTGTTCGAGTACAACCCGATCGTGGATCGGGAATTCATGGATGTCATCACCGACGTGGCCCAATTCCTCTACACGCAAGGCGCCGCCAAGCGCTCGGTGACCGCCCAGGACCTTGTGGATCTCCGCTTGCTCCGGGAGGTTGATCCCCAGCGGGTCCGGAGTGGGGGATAGCCCCACTGGAGTTCGAAGCTCGACCGCCGGTCGCCATCCAAGGGGACGGGACGGCGATGGCAAGAGAGGAAACAGTCCCAGCATCCGCTCAATCACGACGGAAGGAGGACCCAATGAAACGAAAGCTGACGGGCCCGAGGATGATGCGCGGTGTGCGACAGGTGGTCATGATGACGCTGGGCGCTGCCCTCCTGGTGGGTTCTCTCCCAGGGACCGGTTGGGCGGCGAGCGGCCAACCCGTGACAGTGCTGAGCGGGTTCTCCGTGGGGTTCATGGTGGCCTACGTGGCCGAGAAAGAAAAGCTCTTTGAGAAGGAGGGGGTGCCCGTAAAGATGCAGTATTCCGTCTCGGGCAAGGCGGCGGTGGACGCCATGGTGGCGGGGGCGGGCGTCATGGCCATCAGCGGCGCCTTTCCTGCTGTCTCTGCCGCAGCCACGGCGCCGGTGTACGTTGTGGCCCCCATCACCCGGGATGACTCCAGCACCACTGACATGGTGATTGTTCGCTCGGGCATCAACACTGCCGCAGACCTCAAGGGGAAGCGGATGGGCTACCAGCTCGGAAGCGACGGCCACCTGGTCATGCTCCGCTATCTGGAAAAGAACGGAATGACTCTTGGGGACGTCTCCTCCCAGAACGTGCCGGCCGAGGGGCTGGTCGCCGCCTTTGCCCGTGGCGACCTGGACGGCCTCGTGGTGTGGGAGCCCCACGCGGGCAAGGCCCTGGAGGCGGTGCCGGGGGCCAAGGTCCTTGATTCCAAAGGCGTGGTAACCATCTTCAATGTGGTCACCATGCGAAAGGACTTCGTGGAGGCCCAGCCGGAAACCGCCCGGAAACTCCTCCGGGCCCTGGTGACCGCCAATGAGTTCATCAAGAAAAACGTGGACCGGGCGGCGCAACACACGGCCGAGGTCGGGAAGATTGATGTGGCCCAGGTCAAGAAGATCATGCCCTCCTACACCTACGACATGACGATGGACCCGGCCTTTCATGACGGCATGGATGCCGTGGCCAGCTTCCTCCAGGCCCGCGGGCTCACCAAGCAGAAGGCCGACTCGCGCAAGTTCGTGTTCGATCGGCTCATGCGAGAGGTCTCCCCATCTTTCGTGAAGTAGGAGCCCCCAGTCGGAGGCGTTACCCACCTGCAATCCGGGTCTGGAACCGGGTGAGCGGGCTATGACCGAGTTGATCCGCCTGCACAACGTGACGCATTACTACCCCGAGGGCGGGGGACGCCACTACACCCTCCAGGGGATCACTTTCGCCGTGGGCGAGGGGGAGTTCGTCTGCATCCTGGGACCCAGCGGCTGCGGCAAGTCCACGCTCCTGAATCTCCTGGCCGGCTTCCTGGCCCCATGTGAGGGCGCCATTCGACTGGCCGGCGATGGGGGAGACGAACGCCGGGCGACCTTCCGGGACATCAAGGTCGTGATGCAGCACGCCAATCTCTTCCCCTGGCTGACCGTCCGGGGCAACGTAGAATTCGGCCTCAAGATGCGCGGGGTGGACAAGCCGCAGCGGGAGGCCCGGGTCCGGGACCTGCTGCGCCTGGTGGGGCTGGTCGGGGTCGAGGCCAAGTTCCCGTCACAACTCTCGGGCGGGATGCAGCAACGCGTGGCCATCGCCCGGGCCCTGGCTCCGGATCCGAAGATCCTGCTCATGGATGAACCCTTCGGGGCGCTGGACGCCCAGATGCGCCGGAAGATGCAGTCCGAGGTCACCCGCATCTGGTCCCTGACCAAGAAAACCATCGTCTTCGTGACACATGACATCGTCGAAAGCGTGCTGCTGGCCGACCGGATCATCGTCCTCTCGGCATCCCCGGGGCGGGTCAAGGAGGTCATGCCGGTGGCCATTGCTCGCCCCCGGGAGAGAAATCGCGCGGTGTACGACCGGGTATTCGAACTGGAGCAGCTCGTTGAAGAGATCGCTGTCTAACGGACCCGGGGAGGCGCTGGAAGAGGCGCGCCAGGCCGTGCCGCCGATGCCCGCGGAAGGGGCCACGCGCGGCGTCCGGGTTCACCGGCGTCTGTGCGGGGCCTCGACCTTCGCCATGGTCCTGCTGGCGTGGTACGTGGCCACCGCCCGGGGCCTGGTGAACCCCACGCTGCTGCCGTCGCCCGGAGAGGTGCTGGATACCTTCCGGGAGATGGCTTGGTCGGGGGAACTCTTCCAGCACATCGTCATCAGCCTCCAGCGGATCCTGGTGGGCTTCGGCGCGGGCCTCAGCACCGCGGTCCCCCTGGGCCTGCTGATCGGCCGGGTGCGCCTGGTCCGGGATTTCATCGAGCCGATCCTGGACACCATCCGCCCCGTGCCGGCCCTCGCCTTCCTCCCCCTGGCCATCCTGTGGTTCGGGATCGGCGAGGCCAGCAAGATCTTCCTCCTCTGGTTCGGGACCTTTTTCGTGATCATCATCAGCGTCATCGAGGGGGTCTACAATCTCGATGTCGTGCTCTTGCGCGTGGCCCGCAATCTCGACGCCAGCGAGCCCCAGATCTTCCTGTACGTCCTTTTGCCGGGGGTGCTCCCCTTCATCCTGGAGGGGATGCGCCAAGCCATCGCCACGGCCTTCCGGGTCATCGTGGCGGCCGAGATGATCGCCTCCCAGACCGGGATCGGCTTCCTGATCCTCCACTCGTCGCTCTTCTACCGGAGCGACCGCGTCTTCGTCGGGATCATCACCCTGGGCATCCTGGGGATGACCGCGGACAAGCTCATCAGCTATGTCACCCGGAACTACTTCCTCAGCTATCGCCGGCACGAAGAGGTGTCCATCTGACCCAAGGAGGCCGAGGGGCCTTCGGGAGACGGAGCCTGTGGATGAGATCAAGGGCGGTCAACTGCTGGTGGAGGCCCTCCAGGCCGAGGGGGTGGATACCGTCTTCGGCCTGATCGGGTCGCACGTGACCGAGGTGTACGATGCCATGCGGGGGGCGCCCGACATCCGGCACATTGACGTGCGCCACGAGCAGGCGGCCGCCTACATGGCCGACGGCTATGCCCGCGCGACCGGCCGGCCGGGGGTGTGCGTGGTGACGGCCGGACCCGGGGCGACCAATACTCTGACGGCCACGGCCACGGCATTCGCCGATTCATCGCCCATCCTCAACATCGCCGGGCAGGTGCCGTCGGACGTCCTCGGCTTGGGCAAGGGGGTTTTTCACGAGTGCCCGGATCAGCTCGGGATCTTCCGGCCCGTCACGGGGTGGCGCGGGCGCCCCAGGGAGATTACCGAAATCCCGCGGCTCGTCCACGCAGCCTTCAGGGCATTGCGACACAGGCGTCCCAGGCCCGCCTATCTTGAGATCCCCTGCGACCTCCTAGAGGGAACAGCCAAACGAGAACCATGGGTGCCACGTGTGGTCAAGTTGCGTGGGGCGCCGGATGCCGAGGTCCGGAAGGCCGCGGCGTGCCTCCGGGAGAGCGCGGCCCCCGCGCTCTGGGCGGGGGGTGGGGTCATTCGCTCCGGGGCCAGCCAGGAGCTTCGGGCCCTGGCCGAAGCCCTGGGGGCGCCGGTCTTCACGACGTGCGGCGGCAAGGGGGCATTTCCCGCGGACCACGAGCTGGCGCTGGACTACTGGCTGCCGGCCGCGCCCGCGGTGGATCTGCTGAAGACGGCGGACCTGGTGCTGGCCGTGGGCACGCGCTTTACCGCCATGGCCACGGCCGGATGGGGCGTCGCCCTCCCGCGCCTCCTCCAGATTGACATCGACCCCGGGGAGATCGGCAAGAACTATCCTGTCGAGGTGGGGTTGGTGGGGGACGCCAGGATCGTCCTCCGGCAGATCCGCGAGGCCCTCGCGGAGAGTGGGGGGTGCGGGCACCGCCCGTCCCGCGCGGAGGATGTCGCGCACGTCCGGCGCCTGGTCGAGGAGGAGGCGGCGCTTCGCTTTCCCGACGCCCTCGGACTCCTGCACACCATCCGGATGGTCCTGGACCGGGATGCCATCCTGGTCTGCGACATCACGACCCTGGCCACACTGGCCCGTCGCTATTTCCCGGTGTACGAGCCCGGGACCTTCATCTGCCCCCTGGGGTTCGGGACACTGGGGTACGCCTTCCCCGCAGCCCTGGGAGCCAAGGCGGGACACCCCGAGCGACAGGTCATCGCGCTGTGCGGCGATGGGGGCTTCCTCTTCAATGTGCAGGAGCTGGCGACGGCGGTGCAATCCAACCTCAACGTCGTCATCCTCCTGATCAATGATGGTGGGTACGGGGCCATCCGCGACTGGCAGCGAAAGCACGCCGGCGGACGCCTCACGGCCGTGGACCTGCACACCCCCGACTTCATCACATTGGCACGGGCCTTCGGGGCGATCGGGATGCGGGCCCGGGGACTCGAGGATGTGGGGCCCCTGTTGCGGACCGCTGGCAGGGAAGCCCGGCCGGTGCTCCTCGAGGTCCCCGTGACCCTCGAACACCCCGGATTCGGATAGGCGATTTGGCCATGCGGTTCAGCCAGAGGGTGAACGACCTGCCCCCATCCCAGCGACGCGAGATCCGCCAGCTCGCTGCGGCGAGGGGTGACGTGGTGGACCTCGGCCGGGGGGACCCGGACTTTCCCACGCCCCCGTCGGTCCTGGAGTTCGTCCGGGAGAACCTGGGCGACCGGTTCACGCACTACTCACCGCCCGAGGGACTCGCCGAGCTGCGGACGGCGCTGGCGGAGCGGCTGGCGGGCCAGTGGGGTGAGGTGGTGGACCCCCAGGAGGAACTGATCATTACGGCCGGAGCCCAGGAGGCGATTGCCGCCACCATGGCCACGCTCATCGGGCCGGGCGACGAGGTGGTCACCTTCTCTCCCTGCTACGCCTCCATCGCAGCCGCTGCCCACCTGGCTGGCGCAGTCCTGGTCCGGGTTCCCCTTCGGGAAGAGGATGGATTCCTGCCGGACCCTGGGGCCCTGGAGGCGCGCCTCGGGCCCCGGACCAGGCTCCTGGTGTCCGTGTCGCCCCATAATCCCACCGGGCGTGTCTGGCCCGAGGACCGTCTCCGGGCCCTGGGCGAGTGCGCCCGGCGGCGCGACCTGTTGGTCTTGTCGGATGAGATCTACGCCGGGCTGACCTTCGACGGCCTCCGGCACCGACCCATGGCGACGCTGCCCGGCCTACGTCCCCGCACCATCACCGTCGGAGGTTTCTCGAAGACGTACGCCATGACCGGTTGGCGGGTCGGCTTCCTGGCCGGGCCGGCCACTCTCCTGCGGAAGATCCTCCAGGTGCACTACCACCTCGTCCACTGCGCCAGCGGCGTCTCGCAGCTTGCGGCCCTGGGGGCGCTGGAGCGTGCTGACAACGATGTAGCCGAGATTCGGCACACCCTGCAGGCGCGGCGGGACGTCCTGTGGGAGATGTTGCAACAGGTGAAGGGGCTGCGGTGCGTCCGGCCGGATGGCAGCCTGTTTGCCTTCCCCACCCTTCCGCAAACCGGGATGTCCAGCCTGGAGTTCGCGCGATTTCTGGTCTCGAAGGTCGGGCTGGCGGTCGTCCCCGGGACGGAATTCGGTCCGGAAGGTGAGGGCTACATCCGCCTGTCCCTGACGGCGCCCGCGGCGACCCTTCGAGAAGGTGTCGGCCGCCTTGCGCAGGCTCTCGCTCTGATCTCTGCGGCAGGGCCAACAAGCCCGGCTCGGAGAGGCCCGGCGGGGGCCGCGACCGCTCCGCAGGGGAACCGGGGCGAGACATGACCGGCGTGACGCCCCGTGCTCGTCTCACAACTCCTTGATGAAGGAGGCGCCCACCATGGCCATGCATAAGAATCTCTCGGACCGGCTGGTGATAGCACTGCATCTGGAGACGCCGCCCGTCGCGGTCCTGTGGACCACGAAATCTCCGGAGGGAATCCAACGGATTGACGCGAGCAAAAAGGGGTGTCAGTTCCTGGACATCGCCCGCTTCGAGCGGCGGACCTTCTACACGGACGTGGACAGCCACGCCGACTGCAAGAACGGCCGGTACTACCTCGGATTCACGCCCCCCTTCGAAGGGCTGGAGTGTGGCGACTGGCCGGGCGGCGATTACCCGGACAAGGGACGGAGTATTTTCCGCTCCCCGGTGGCCTTCCGGCGAACCCTCCCCAACTACGCGGTGGTGCCCTCGGGGACCGTGACGTACCTGGTGTTCGGCCCGCTGGACGACTTTCCCTACGGGAACGAGATGGGCGGGGTGGTGGTCAACGTCTTCTGCACGGCCAAGGCGGGGCTCTTCCTGGCCCGGGCGGCCATCTACGAGGCTGGGGGGGTGATCCAGGGACCCACCGGGCCGGCCACCTGCTCCATGGTGATGTCGCGGCCGCTGATGACCGGCGAGGTCACGTACACCCTGGGATGCTTTGGCTTCCGACAGTTCGTCCAGATCAAGCCGGAGGAGGTGGTCTTCGGCATCCCGCTGGAGAAGCTCCCTGGTGTCGTGGACAACCTGGAGCTGCTGTTGAAGCGTCGTCCGGACCTGGCCAGGCTGCTGGCCGAGCCCGTCGGTCAGCCACACGTGTGCAGCGAGGAAGAGATCCGGGTGCAGAAGGCGCCTGGCGGCGTCGTGAAGACGTGAGGCGTGAAACGTAAGAGCCCATTACGTTTCACGTTTTACGTTTTACGAAAGAGCGTGGGGGGAGACATCGGGAAAACGGAAGATCGTGACTGGAGGAGGCATGAGCACCACGAATGCCCAGGACACTCTCCAGGGTGGGACCACGGTTGGGCAGAGCATCACGCGCGTAGACGCGGTGGAAAAACTTACCGGCCGGTGGGTGTACGGCGCGGACTTCCGCCTGCCGGGGATGCTCGTCGGCAAGGCGCTGCGATCGCCGTACCCGCACGCTCGCATCCTGAACATCGACATTAGCCAGGCCCGGCGGGTCCCTGGCGTCCGGGCCGCCATCACCGGCAAGGACGCACCCTACCTCCACGGCTCCGCCATCAAGGACGAGCCCTTTTTGGCACAGGACAAGGTCCGGTACGCCGGCGAGCCAGTGGCGGCGGTGGCCGCCACGGATGAGGAGAGCGCCGAGGAAGCGGTTGAGCTGATCCGGGTAGAGTACGAAGAACTCCCGGCAGTCTTCGACCCCCTGGAGGCGATGCGGCCGGGCGCCATGCTGATTCACGAGGCGCTGGGCTCGTACGAATACGAGCCCATCTTCTCCCCGTGCCCGGGGACCAACATCGCCAATCATGCCAAGATCCGCCGCGAGGACGTGGACCGGGGCTTCCGGGAATCCGACGAGGTGTTCGAAGACGTGTTCACGACCCAGTACGTGCAGCACGCCCCCCTCGAGCCACACGCGGCCATCGCCCAGCTCGCCGGCAGCGGCCGCGTGGTCATCTGGACCAACACCCAGGCGCCGTACAACATCCTCCGGGACATGGCGCACGCCCTGAAGCTGCCCCAGAACCGGGTTCGCGTCATCGGGATGCCGCTGGGGGGCGGGTTCGGGTCCAAGCTGTACCCTCGCCTGGAGCCGCTGGCCATCGCCTTGGCCATGCACGCCGGGGGCAAACCGGTGAAGATCACCTATACCCGGGAGGAGGAGTTCAGCGCCTCCGTCACGAAGCACCCGACCCACCTGACCTTCAAGACCGGGATCAAGCGGGATGGAACCCTGGTCGCCCGCAAGATCACGGCCGTTTTCAACACGGGTGGATACGCCGACACCGGGCCGCTGGTATCCCGCAACGGGTGCGTCAGCGGCACGGGGCCGTACCGGATCCCCCACGTCTGGGTGGACAGCTGCTGCATCTACGCCAACAGCCCGCGCGGCGGGGCATTCCGGGGCTACGGTGTGCCGCAGCTCTCCTGGGCACACGAGTCCCAGATGGACATGATGGCCCACCGCTTGGGGATTAACCCGTTGGAGCTGCGCCTGAGAAACCTCTTCGAGGTCGGAGACACCACGTGCACGGGCGAGATGCTCCGACAGAGCGTGGGCATACGGGAGACCCTGGCCCGGGCTGTAGAGACCAGCGGGTACGGGAAGCCGGCCCCCCGGTCGGAACGATCGAAGCTGGTCCGGGGACAAGGGCTCGCCGCCGTGCACAAACTGACCTACACCCCCACCACCTCGACGGCCGTGGTGAAGCTCAACCAGGATGGATCGGTCACGCTTCTCACCAGCAGCGTCGAGTTGGGACAGGGGGCCTGCACCGTCCTGAGCCAACTGCTGGCGGGAAGACTCGGCGTCCCGCTGGAGCGGGTCAGCGTGACCACCCCGGACACGGACTACACCCCCTACGACCAGTCTACCAGCGGAAGCCGGACCGTCTTTCACATGGGAAATGCGGCCCTGAAGGCGGCGGACGACATCATGCGGCAACTTTGCGAGCTGGCGGCGCCCATCCTGGATGTCCCGGCAGATTCGCTGGAATGCCGCGACGGGGCGGTCCGGGTGAAGGGGCAGCCGGACCGGCGGAAGACCTTCGCCGAGGTGATCCGCGCCCGCCACGGCGCTCGCGGCACCAGCGTTCAGGGTCGGGGCACGTTCACCCCGCCGGAGGCAGTGCCCCCGGACAAGGAGACGGGGCAGAGCCCCAAGGTGTCCGCCTTCTGGATGTACGCGACCCACGTGGCGGACGTGGAGGTGGACTTGGAGACGGGCCGGGTCAAGGTCCTTCGGATGGTGGCGGCCCACGGCGGCGGCAAGGCCATCAATCCGGCTGGGGTGGAGGCGCAGAGCGAAGGCGGCGTGGCCCAGGGGCTGGGGGCAACGCTCTCGGAGGAGCTGCTGGTACAGGACGGGGTCGTCCTGAACCCCTCCTTCGTGGAATACAAGATCCCCACCACCCTGGACGTCCCGGAGATCGTGCCCATCATCGTGGAGGCTCCCCACGAGGACGGACCGTACGGAGCCAAGGGATTGGCGGAGGTGGTGCTGGCCCCCACCTCGGCGGCGGTGGCCAATGCCCTCTTCCACGCCACGGGGGTCCGGATTTCCGACCTGCCCATCACGCCGGAAAAGGTCCTGCGGGGGCTGCGGGCGCTGAAGCGGGGATGAGCGTGCGAGGGAGAGAAATGACAACGGAGAAGCCGGAGGGAATGGAACGACCAATCACGATCTCCTGCGCCCAACTGGGCCCGGCCGACGAGCACAAAGAAGGAAACCTCAAGCGGATCCTGGATCTGATCCGAATGGCCGGGGATCGGGGAAGCCAGCTTACCGTGTTTCCCGAACTCGCGCTGACCCCGTACTTCTGCGGCAAGAACCTCCGCGACGCGTTTGAGCGCTACTTCGATCCCATCCCCAATCGCTACCTGGACCAGGTTCAGGCGGCAGCGCGACAGGCACAGACGGCCGTAATCCTGGGGCTGGGGGAAGTGGAGGGTCCCGCATACTACAACACAGCGGTGGTCGTGGCCGCTGACGGAAGCCTGGTAGGCAAGTACCGCAAGGTGCACATTCCGGCCGGGTTCCCCCGGTCCGCCGAGGGGGCCACCACCTACGAGAAGATGTATTTCCGGCCCGGGAACCTCGGCTTCCCCGTCTTCGACATCGGGCCGGCAAAGCTCGGCGTTCAGATCTGCTACGACCGCCAGTTCCCCGAGGGCTTCCGCTGCCTGGCCCTGGCGGGGTCGGAGATCATCGCGGTCCCGACCAACATGGCCACCTACGAGTCGAAGTGGCGCGGCCAGACCTGGGAGTTGGTCCTGCGGACCCGGGCGTTCGAGAACGGCCTGTTCATCGTCGGGGTGAACAAGGCTGGGAAGGAGTGGGGCCGGGAGTATGTCGGCTCCAGCCTCATCGCCTCGCCGCTGGGTGGGGAGGTGATGGCCAAAGCGACGACGGATGGGGACGAAGTGGTGACGGCCACGGTGGACCTCACCGACAACCTTGAGGCAACGAAGCGCCTCCCCTTTGCCCGGGACCGGCGGCCAGACCAGTATGGCCCGCTGGTGGAGGCCTAGAAAAAGCCATGCCCATCTTCGAGGAATCCTTCCGGATCCCGGCCCCGCGAGAACGGGTGTGGGAATTCCTGCAGGATTACGCCCAGGTTGCCCCGTGTGTCCCCGGCTGCGAGGAGGTAGTGGCGCATGACGCCGATAATTTCACAGCGCGGATCCGCGTCAAGGTGGGTCCCATCTCCACGAACCAGGTGGTTCGCTTGACCGTCACGGAGCGGGTGCCGCCGGAGCGGTTGTCCTCCATAGGCAAAGGCGAGGATTCCAAACTCGCCAGCCGCGTGACGGTCAAGGGCACCCTGTGGCTCGATGCGGGGAATGGGGACGTGGCGACGGACGTGCGGTGTCAGGTGGAGGTCCAGCTCACCGGCCGTCTGGCTACGTTGGGGGAGCACATCATGCGCGCCAAGACCAGAGAGATGGTCGGGATCTTCGCCGAGCGGCTGCGGCAGGCCATGGCGGCCTCGATTCCCACAGGCACACCGGCCCAGGATGGAGGGTTGCCAGCGTGAAGCGGGAATTGGCCTTGACCATCAACGACCAACCATACGTCGTCGAGGTGCAGCCAAACTGGACGCTGCTCCGCCTGCTGCACGATCACCTGGACTTGACCGGCACCAAGAATGGGTGCAGCCAGGGGGTGTGTGGAGCCTGCACCGTCTTGGTGGATGGCAAGGCGGTTCGGGCCTGCCTCACCCTGGCGGTCGCAGCGCGCGGCAGGCGGGTCATGACCGTGGAGGGGCTTCAGCAGAACGGGACCCTCCACCGGTTGCAGCAGGCCTTCGCAGAGGAAGGCGCGGTCCAGTGCGGCTTCTGCACTCCCGGCATGCTGATGACTTCGGCCGCTTTGCTTGAGGAGCAGCCGCGGTTGACCGAACACCAGGTCCGGGAGGCCCTAGTCGGGAACCTGTGCCGGTGCACCGGGTACACCCGGATCATCCGGGCGGTCCTCAGGGCAAGCCGGACGAGCTCATGACGGTGGTCTGCTCAGTTTCCGGGAGGCCATGACCGGAGGTTGCGCAGGGGCCGCATCCGGTCATCCATACTTCCCTTGGGGGGTCGCATGGCACTGCCGAAGTTCGACTACCTGGAGCCGGAAACGCTGGGCGAGGCGGTGGAACAGTTGCGGATCCACGGGGAGGACGCCCGGGTCATCGCCGGCGGGACGGCGCTTGTCCTGATGCTGCGATACCGGCTTGTTCGACCCGCGGTCCTGATCAGCCTGGCCGGGATCCCCGAACTCAACGGCATCTGGGGCAACGGGGAAATTCGCATCGGCGCGATGACGACCCACCGCGAGGTTGAGCGATCCCCGCTTGTCATGCACGGCGCGAGCCTTCTGGGTCAGGCCGCCAGCCGGGTTGGCTCTCCCGCGATCCGCAATATGGGGACCCTTGGTGGCAACCTCGCCTCCGGTGAGGCAGCCTCAGACCCGGCGCCGCCCTTGTTGGCACTGAATGCACGGGTGACGCTGACCGGCCCGCAGGGCGAGCGGACCGTGCCCCTGGACGGGTTCTTCAAGGACTTCTATGAGACGGATATCCGCCCGGGTGAAATCCTGACGGCCGTTCACGTGCCCCCGATGCCTCCCACCACCCGGTCCACGTACATCAAGTACACCTGCCTCTCGGAGGAGGATCGGGCCCTCGTCTCAGTGGCCGCGCTGGTTTTGGCCGGACCCGACCAAACCTGTGCAGACGTTCGGATCGCTCTGGGCGGTGTCGCCCGCACACCCCTGCGCGCCAGAGCGGCGGAAGAAGTGCTCCGCGGCCAGTTGCCCACCCCTGCCAAGATTGCTGAGGCCGCCGAGGCGGCGGCCGCGGCCACGGATCCGCTTTCCGACCGGCAGGGCTCCGCGGAGTATCGGCGGGACATGACCCGGCTGTGGGTGGCACGCGCCTTGGAGCGCGTGACGCACGTCTGATCCCAAAGCTGCCGCAGGGGCTCCCCCCGTCGTCGAAGCGCCACCATTGAGGGGCTGCAGGTTTGACCAGTGGACGTGGATCTGGTTATCCGGAACTGCCGACTTGCCTCCTCCCACAATCAGACTCCAGGAGGCGTGGCCATCCAGGGCGGAAAGGTCGTCGCCGTGGCGACGGATGCCGCCCTGCCACGCGGGAGGCAAGAGATCGACGGGGCAGGAAAACTCCTCTTGCCCGGCGGTCTGGACAGCCACGTTCACCTGCGCGACCCTGGCGCAACCCACAAGGAGGACTTTGCGACGGGAACCCGTGGGGCAGCAGTCGGGGGGATCACCACCCTTCTCGACATGCCCAACACAGCGCCGCCCATCACCACGGCCGAGCGCCTCCGGGAGAAGGCCGAAATCCTCGCCCGCCGATCTTACGTACACTACGGCCTGTACGCCGTGATCACCGCCCGAAATATCGAGGCAATTCCGGCACTCGCCCACGAAGGGGCCGTGGGTTTCAAGCTGTTCATGACCCCACCACCCCAGGGGGATCTCCCGTGTCCCGACGATGGGGCTATCCTGGAGGCGATGCGCCGCACCGCCGAAACCGGCCTTCCGTTTGGAGCCCACGCGGAAAATGCTTCCATCGTGGACGCCGCCACGGCGGCGCTCAAACAACGGGGACGCACCGATCCGGCCGCGCACAGTGAGGCCAGACCGAGTCTGGCAGAGGTGGAAAGCATCGCCCGTCTCATTCGATTCGCGCGGGCGACCCGCTGCCGCCTCCACGTCTACCACCTGACCACGGCGGAGGGCGTGGAGCTGGTCCGGCAGGCAAAGGCCGACGGGCTCCCGGTGACGGCCGAGACCTGCCCTCATTATCTCCTCCTCACCCAGAAAGACCTGGTGCGGCTTGGACCGGTCGCCAAGTGCAATCCGCCCCTCCGCACGGAAGAGGACGTGGCCGCCCTGTGGAACGGGGTGGAGGATGGGACGATCGACATCCTGGCCAGCGACCATGCCCCACAGGGATTGGCCGGCAAGAACCACCCGGTAATCTGGGACAACGCCTCGGGCATCTGCGGGATCCAACTCTTCTTACCCCTGATGCTCAACCAAGTCGTCAGTGGGCGACTGTCTCTCGAAAGACTGGTTCGTCTCACCGCGGAGCAGCCGGCGCGGCACTACGGGCTCTACCCGCGGAAAGGAACCATCCTGGTCGGGGCGGATGCGGACCTCACGCTGGTAGATCTGGACCGGCAGGCCGAGGTTCGGGGTGCTGAGCTGGAAAGCAAGACCAAGCAGAACCCTTTCGAGGGGATGATCCTGCGCGGCTGGCCCACCCTCACCGTGGTGAACGGCAAGGTCGTCATGCGGGACGGGCAGGTCGTCTCGGATCCACCGTGCGGCAGCTTCGTGCGCCCCAACTCCTAAGCCGATCCCACCCCGCACCCGCGCACTCCGCCCCTCGCCATGGGCCGGGAGAGGGTGCCCCTTGCATGGGATGACCCGACTGACGCAGGTCCCCTGGGCCCTTCGACCGGCCGTCGCCTACTTGGCGGGGGTGGCGCCGGGGATCGGCTGGAACTGGTGGGTCCGCAGGAGCGTGTTCC
>CAZTLA010000072.1:0-15212 GCA_964614365.1 uncultured Syntrophales bacterium
AGGCAATCATCAATATCAGGGAGATGCTTTTTTTCAAGATTTTCATTGTCCCGTTTCGATATCGTTGAACGGCAGATTAAGACCGCTTGTAATTTTTGTCAAGATAAGGTTAGCGGTTTCAAGAAATAATTTTGCCGCCGGCAGGTTTGTTAAGGAACTGCCTTTATAAGAGCCTGATCCTTGTGCGGAGCATAGCGGCATATTCGGTTGCCGCAACCTTATGCCGCAGCCCCTCATGCCGGATCAAATTTGTGTATTATATTCAATCGGTATATTATAATGGGCTGTCGGAACAGATGGCGGGACTGACGGAAGGAGGTGCTCGATGAGAAAGATAGGCATAGTGGTTAGCGCTGTGGTTTTCGGTGTTATTCTTAATTTCAGCGTGCATAGTCGCGCATACGCAGAATCAAGCGCCGGGAAAATACTGAAGGCCGCTGTCAAGATACGGTCCTTTGTTCCCCGGAATGCCGACTCAGCCGGCACGCTCGGAACGGAGCGGCAAGGCAACGGCGTGGTCATCGATTCCGAGGGGACTATCCTCACGGTAGGCTATCTCATCAGGGAAGCCGAACGGATTGAGGTGGCTGCCCCGGGGGGCAAGACCGTCAGTGCAACCCTGGTGGGCTATGACCATAACACGGGCTTCGGTCTCGTAAAGGCGGACAAGCCCCTGGGTGTGGAACCCATGAAACTTGGTCAGTCGTCCGCCGTCGAGGTAGGCGATCTGATGCTGGTGGCAGGCGATGGGGACGAAGAATCGGTCCAGGCCGTGCGCGTCATGAGCCGAAAAGAGTTCGCCGGGTACTGGGAGTATCTCCTCGATGAGGCGATCTATACCATGCCGGTTTACGCCAATTTCAGCGGAGCGGCCTTGATCAACCCCGATGGTAAATTAGTGGGAATCGGGTCTCTTTTTACCCGGATCATGATAGAGGGATTGGGCGTCCTTTCCTGTAACGTGTTTATCCCGATCGACCTGCTCGATCCGATTCTCACCGACCTAAAGAAGACGGGCCGGGCCGGGAACGCGCCAAGGCCGTGGCTGGGGATAAATGCGGAAGAGTCCCATGGCCGCATTTTTATCACCAAAGTCACGCAGGGAGGCCCCGCGGAAAAGGCGGGACTGAAGCCGGGAGACATGATTCTCGCGGTTAATGGAAAAGAAGTGGGCGGCCTTCCTGATTTATACCGAAGGATTTGGGCCGTCGGCAATGCAGGGGCGCCAATCCCCCTCAGCGCCCTTCAGGGCACCAAGGTTCACGATGTCACGGTGAATTCCCTTGATCGCTCCCAGCGTCCCATACAAAAATCGCCGGGAGATATCACCCTGTAGATTCGCTCCGGGCGCCGCCCGGAGCGCCTTTGCTCAATAAGGGGGAGTAATCTTTGTGAACAGGGAGGCGCGGCCTTTTCACGCCCCCTTGAAGGATACATAACCAGGATTGCCGTGAAAGGGGGAGTCTGCAGATGGTTTTGCCGAATGCCGGAGATGCGACGGCATGGGTATGCGTTGAGGGACGGCTATTTCTTTATCAACAGACTGGTTAACTGATGATACCTTCCGGATCATTCCATGCATGGCAATGCCCCATTTATACGGAATGAAGAGGACAAAATTTTCACACTCCATTTTCGACCAACGCTTTGTCAGGCCAATGAATTCGTATTGCTGAGACGTAAAATCGCCACGGATACCTTCTCTATATTTCTCCCCGATGAATCTGCGGCTCTCGGGTGCAATCAACGTCATCGGGTCAAATCCGGGACTGCATACCTCGTCCAGATCTGCCTCAAACATTTCGGCAAATGTTTGATTGATGAATTCATACTTCCGATCGAAGATGACATAAACAGCATCATCCGGCTGTTCCATTGGCGTGAAACATCGACGCATCCTTTCGCCGAAATCCTTCTTGATTTGCCGGTGATGCCCGTTGATCATTTCCAATTCCAAAACCCGCTTCTGTAAAACTTCCAGTTCAACGACAAGCTGTTTCTTTGTCTTGGATGTTGTTTTCATCTCTCCCTATCTTTCGATATCAGTTAATGATCAAACGGTACGGTAATAACTTCAACGGATGTTTCGCTGGAAAATAAAGCAGTGACTGAATAAAAACAATACCAGTAAATGGTATGTTGATTGGCAGCGGATAACTACCATCTCTAATTCATCCGGTGCTTTTATCCTTCACGGACTTTTTTCTGAAATCGTTCTTCTCCGATGCTCCCTTTCGATGCACTCGGAACTATTTAAAGAAACGCCGGAATTCTTATGTAAAATATGGTACACATAGCGGAGGTCAACCTCCGTTCAGGAATGAAACAGGTGAAGTCGGCATAGGAGATGAAAGAATGGATAGGAAAGAGGCTGCTAAAGCTGCAGAGGTCATAAAACCTTCCAAACAAAAGCTCCTGGTATGCATCAGTTCAGGCAGCTCCTCCGCGAAAATCATAAGATCTGCACAGAAGATGGCCGCCGACCTCCATGCCAAGTGGTTCGCGGTATATGTTGACAAACCCAAGATGCTGAGGCTGTCGAAAGGAAAGCATAACAGCGCAGCCGATAACCTGCGCCTGGCGGATCAATTGGGGGCGGATACGTTCATCTTGACCGGCCGCACTATGGCCAGGGAAATTATCAACTTTGCCGCACAACGAAAGATAACCAGAATTATAACCGGCAAGCCTCGGCGCTCTTTCTGGAGAAGCATCCTCTTACGGGACCCGGTGGCTCAACTTATGCAATTAAGCGGAACGATCGACGTCTACGTCATGAGTGGGGAAACGGGAGAGCCGAAAGAGGCGGGTTACATTATCAGGCCGGGGAAAAATCCCTTGTCTGATTATGGAAAGGGGCTTCTGTTCTTCATCCTGGCCGGCGTGCTCTGCTTCTTGATGTACCCTTACTTCGACCTCAGCAACCTCCTGATGGTGTATTTGCTGGGCGTGATGCTGACCGCCACCAGTTGCGGACGGCGACCGGCTATCCTTGTTTCCCTCCTGAGCGTTCTTGCCTTTGATTTCTTGTTTGTCCCTCCCCGGTTTTCGTTCGCCGTGGAAGAAGCCCAATACCTTGTGACCCTCGTGGTACTGTTTCTGGTTGCACTGGTCATCAGTCACCTGGCAGCTCAGTTGCGCGGACAAGCGGCAGTCGCCCGTTTACAGGAGCGGCAGGCAACTGCCGTGCATGGCCTCAGTCAAAAGCTTGCCGGTACCAGAGGGGTTGAGAAAATATTGTCGGCAGCGGAACAATATATCCAGGAGATTTTCGATTGCCGGGTTGTGACGCTGTTGTCCGACGACAAAGAAATATTGCACGTTGCCCCCGGTGATGTTGCCTCCGTCTTTGAGAAAGATGTCCTAAAAGAAATGAACATTGCCCGATCGGCTTACGATACCGGAAAGATGGTCGGATGGGGAGTTCACCCCTCGCCGTCAACCGATATGCTCTATGTGCCCCTGCAAGCGGGCAATACCCCTCTGGGAGTTATTGCCCTGCGACCAAGCGATCACGCGCGTTTCCTGCTGCACGACCACCAATGGCACCTCCTGGAATCACTTGCCAGGCAGGTCGCTCTCGCGCTGGAGGCGGAGCGCCTGACGGGAAACGAACAAGTCGCTCACCCTCAATGAAATCGGCTCGAAAGCGCACTCAATTGCTTTTTATGGCATTTGGTACAATTGGCTTTATCGCCCGTTTTGAATGCCTTTGTTCCATTATGGCATTCACCGCAGAATTTTCCCTCGTTCAAGTCAGCCATTTTCATGCTTGTTGAGCCCTTTTTCATCTTGAATATCTTTGAGTGACAGTCAGTGCATTTCAATCCCTTGTCCGCATGCACTTTGCCGTCGAAGGTCACTTGTCCTTGGGAGCTGTCCCATTCAAGCGTTTTCCCGGGCTGAACAGCCATCGCATTGCCGATCATCAGCGCCGTTGCCAGAATCATCACCAGGATAATTGTTTTTGTAATTGTTTTCATTTGGTTCCTCCGTCTTTTATTATGTTGTATTCTCATTATTGTCGTTTCACGTTACCGTTGTCGCGCAATGACCACGCACCCGCTGCCCAACCTTCAGTTCCGAGCCTGACCTCATCAGCGGGAGCCCGAGCGGGAGCCTTCCCTCGCCTTCGCGGGGGAAGGCCGAAGCTCAATGCAGCATCCGGCCTTTTGCCGAAGCGGTCACTTTTCATGTTCATAGTTCAGGTGATAGTGCTCATGGGTGCCAAGCTTGACGCGTTCATTAAAATAAAATTTGTAGTTCATTCCCACAAAGGGGCTGTGCGCGTTGTGGCATTCCCGGCAAACATTCTCCGTGGGCGGATAGATCAGTCCCGCATTCCTGGCAGCGGAAGTCTTGAATGTTGGATTCTTGGGGTCCATCACCGTGCTGACGTATGTGCCGCCATGTCCATGGCACGCCTCACAAGTAACACCGGCCATATCGGGAGTCTTTTCGATGGAAACGAAGCCGCCCACCAAACCATATCCGGTAGTGTGGCACGGCAAGCAGGTCTCATCGTGAGTGTAGTCCTTGTCCGGGTCGAGGCCAACCATTCGCTTCTCCCGAACCTTCTCGCCTGCCCGAAGCACATTGAAGCTGTTCGCCATCCGGGTCTTTTTCCATGAAGCGTATTGCTCTTTATGACATTCCTTGCACTTGCCGGGTCCGACGAACCGGCTCTGCGAGGTATGGTCGTACTTGCCCATGGTAACATAGAGAAATAGACCAATGCCCAATAGCACGACGACTATGGTAATTGGCCATGTGAATCGGGATATCTGCTGGCGAGTCTCATCGGTTACGAAAATGTTCCTCCCTGCATTTTCTCCATTCGGCATAATCCCCCCCTCCCTTTTGCGTGTAACGTGGGATAGACACTGGAACAACACATACCAAAATCAATCGCCTTCATTGAAGTATGCCATAAGATCGATTAATTCTTTATCAGTAATCTTCTGCCATTTTATGCTTCTTTCTTTCATTATGCCAATCATCTTGGGACCATGATTCCATAATGCCGTTGCCATGTAAATGGGAGAAACTATTCCTTTCAGCTTCGCCAGATTGGGCCCTTCTTTCTTACCTCCTGCATCTTTCCGAATATCATGGCACATGTTGCATCGCTTTTCCTGGAATAACTTCCTTCCGGAAACTCTGCCTCCCGTAGGGTCAAAATAGCGGATAGAGAATAGATACGCGGTAATATCGGCTATATCTTTGGCGGATAACTCTGGTATATTAATATTCTCCTTCCGCATTTCATCAAACATCTGCGGGAAGTGATTCCACATAAGACTTGCAAACTGACCGATCGTCGGTGGAAAATCTTTTTTTTGTACGCCAAGATTTGCCCCCGCGGTTTTACCTGTTCCCTGGGTGGCATGGCATTGCGCACAACCCTTTTGAGAAAATAGTTGTTTTCCCTCCATGGGATCACCCGGTGCAAGAAACACGTCTCGTTTTTTCGGAGACTTAAAGGTCCTTATGTAGGCAATGATGTCTGCGACGTCATTCTTTTCCAGCTTCGGCCAGGCAACCGTCTCTTTATCCATTGCATTTTTCATTTTTAGTGCATGGTTCCACATCATTTGCACCCAGAATACCGGATTCGTATATTCCGCCCACATCGCAAGGTCGGGACCGATTTTACCGCCTTTTTCTCCAACGCTATGGCACTGGGTACATCCTCTTGTCCTTAACGCTTCTTTCCCCCTGGCAGCGCTCCCCGGTTCATCAAGGTAACGGATGAAGTAGAGAAAGGAAAAGAGATCAGCCATCTCCGTGTCGTTGAGTCGTTTAAATTGTATCCATTTTGCAGACATTTTCTCCCACATTTCCGGAGCATGATTCCACATCGCCGCGGCCAATCCGCCGGAGGACAGATGGGAGGAGGGGCGCCTCGATAGATCAGGCGCTATGCTATTTTTCCCTTTTTCACCCATGCCGTGACATTGGATACAGCCTTTTTCGGAGAATACCTGCCAGCCTTTCCGCGCATCTCCGGGAATAAGATATTTATCTTCAGCAAAGACGAAACGGAGATTCAACCCGCAGGCAAGAAATATCCCCAGAAGGATGATCGTTACGTTAATTTTTGCTTTCATTGGCCGAACCTCCATTCTCGCGGATTTTTCTCTGGCCTTCCTTGATAATGACCGTAAAAACCATCGTCATAACGGAAGATATGATGAGGAAGGCGAAGGTTATTACCGATGACAAAATAATGGCATGCACCGAATGGTCATGGTTTACCACGGACCGGTAAACGGCGCTACCGAGGAAGGCGAAAACTCCTAAGGCAAACATATAAAAACAAAGGAGTAAAGAAATTTGCAGACCAAAAATTACTTTATTTCGGTTGGCTCTTTTGCCCTCTATCATGTGCTCACCTCACCTCATTTTCCTGAATAAAACCACGGTATATTCCAAAATAAACCAGCCAGTCTCCCTTGCTTTAGGAAGGCGGCAGATACGTACTCAGCCGTTCCGCAACTTCACCATGGGCCTTTTCACGGCCCTCCTGGACCTCCCAGAGGGAGACGATGGGGAACAGCTTCGTGAAGACCATATAAATCATCGTAAAGAGGGCAAAACATCCGGCGAGGATGGTCCACTCGACCCACGAGGCATTATATACCCCCGTCTCATAGGGCAATCGGGGATGCATCAGGGTAGGAACGACAATGGTAAAACGCTCCAGCCACATACCGATGTTCACCGAGATAGAGGCAATGACCGTCCCCGTCACGGTGCGGGTCTTACTGTTTGCCAAGAGAGTGAAGGGTATGACGAAGCACGTGATTACCATAATCCAGAAGTGCGGGGCGTATTTACCCGTAAATTTTTCCATAAATACCTTTATTTCCTCTGGTTCCGCTCCGTAAAATACCGTAATATATTCACAGAACGTAAAATACAGCCACAAGCAGGTCATGACGAGGAGCAAAATGCCGAGATAATTAAAATGAACCTCCCGGAAATATCCTTCCAGGTGATAGACCTTCCTGAGAACAGCCATGGCCACGATGATGCCGGCGATGCCCGAGAAGATGGCGCCGGCAACGAAATAGGGGCCGAAGATAGTACTGTGCCACATGGGCTGCACGGTCATGGAAAAAACGTATGATACCACGGTGTGCACGGATACCGCTATCGGCAATACCGTCACGGCCATGATGGAAATGCCCTTCTCCAGGTAGTGAATCTGTTTTTCCGTTCCCACCCAGCCGAGGGACAACACCTCATATAAGTTCTTCCTGAAACCCGGCGGCATCCGGTCCCTGAGCAGGGCAATATCCGGAATGAGGGGAAGATAAAGATAAACGGAGCTGGCAGTCAGGTAGGTCGTAAGGCTTACCACGTCCCAAAGGAGGGGAGATTGGAATCGGCCGTGCAGGATGACGATCAGCAGGCGGTCGATGCGGCCCAAATCGATAAGTATATTGCCTAAACCGAAAAAGAGCACCAGAACCGTGATAACTTCCGCAGAGCGGGTAATGGAACGGCGCCATTCCGCTTTGGAGATGCGAAGAATCGCTGAGATGAGTGTTCCCGCATGGCTGACTCCGATAAAAAATACAAAATTGGTAATGTAAACTCCCCAAAAAACAGGGCTGTTCAAACCCGTTACCCCCAGCCCCTTATGGAACTGCTGGAAATAAGCAAATGCAGCAAGCAGCACCACCAGAGACAGACAGGCAAACGTTATGTAAAAGCCTTTGCCTGTCTTCAAAATAGGCTGATACAAGATATCGTCTCTAATCCTGGCGCCTGTATTTCCCCTTCCCGATCCCTCGTCCGGTTTTAAAGCTTCCACGCTAAGCTCCCTCCCTCAGATAATACACATTTGGTTCCGTGCCGAGCTCTTCTAATAATCTGAAAGCCCTGGGACTTCTTGCGAGTTTAGAAACAATACTGTCCTTATCATGTAAATCACCGAAATAGATCGCTTTACTTGGACACGTCTCCGCGCAGGCGGGGATATAATCATCAGGGGCCATATCCCTTTTTTCCGCCTTAGCCTTGTCCTTTGCCTTCTGAATTCGATGGGAGCAGAACAGGCATTTTTCTACCACGCCCTTCGGCCGTACGCTGATGTCCGGATTGAGCGAGTCCATCATCTCTTCGGGCCAGGCGGGCTTATACCAGTTCATGGACTTAATGGTATAGGGGCATGCATTGGCGCAATATCGGCATCCGATGCAGCGTCCATATACCTGATCTACGATACCCTCCTGCGACTTGTTGGTAGCCCCGACGGGACACACCTTGATGCAGGGCGGATTTTCACAATGCATACAGGGTACCGGCATGATATTCGATTTTATGTGCGGGTACTCCCCCTCTATATGTTCCACCATGCGTATCCATTGTATGGACCGGAATTCTGCGGCCTCCTCCGGACTTGGCGGCGGGATGTTGTTCTCGATCTGGCAAGCGACGACACATGCCCGGCATGCCGTACACTTATCCAAGTCTATCACCATTCCCCATCTCATCATACCATCCTCCCTTATGCCTTATACACTTTGACCCTGGTTTTGTTTAACAGGGGTTCACCCGTGAAAGGCTCTGTGGAATGAGTCAGTAAGCGGCCGGCATTTTCCCCGATCCCCTTTGCCCAACGGCCGAGAGCCCGGTGTCCCAATCCCAACGGAACATTCACCACGTGCGGCATTGCCCCGACGGTCAATTTTGCCCTGACTTTCTGCTTCGCCAGGGGCGATTCCACCCAAACCCAGTCATCTTCCTGAATGCCTAATTTCTTCGCTGCGCCAGGACTTATCTCCACCCACGAATTCCACTTCTGCTTGGCGGAGATGCTGCTGATATCCTGTATGTACGGATCATTGGAATGAACGGAGCCGGCGAAGACCAGCGGGTTGAATACCTTTAAGTGGAAGGGATAATCCTTTTCACTATCCGGGGATGCATTCAATTTAGATTCCCAGTGAGGCAAAAAGAGTTGATCCCCCTTTGCTTCTACACCTGCGGTTTTTAATCCTTTGGCGATATTGCCTGCCGAACCGACCCGCCTTTCCAACTGCTGTTTCAGGGTTTGTGAGTAGAATTCAAATTTCCCGGAAGGCGTCCGGAATACCCTTTCCCATTCTTCATAGGAGTAGGCAGGATCCCACCATCCCCCTTTTTCCTGTATCCCCGCCCAGAATTCCTCAAAATTCTTGTATCCGGGAGCGCTCCATCCACGTCGCACTAACTCTCTCAGCAGGGCTTCATCCAATGCGGGAGCAAAGAGATCGCCTTTATTCATCGCGTAAACTTTCTTTATGGTCTCGGTCAACACATCCTGTGAATCTTTCCAGGGGAATGCCTTCGCGAGCGGCTGTCCCAAACCCTTGGCGATCTCAATGATTACGTCACCGGTATTTCTGGTATTATATCGGGGCGCCACTACCGGCTTGCCTATCCCGACCACAGGGAATCCCTGAAATGTATACGTGATGTTGCTTTGCCATTTCTCCAGATAGGTATGATCCGGCAAGATAAAGTCGGCATTCTGAGTCATCTCATCCATATAGGGGGAGAAGCTGACGATAAACGGTATCTTTCCTATGGCCTGAGAAAAACCGCTTATATGCTGACTGGAGAAGAGGGGGTTACAGGCATGAAAAAACAATGCGCTGATTTCATAGGGCTTCCCCTTGGAAACCCGTTCTGAAAAACCTGAAAGGGTGGAAGGAGCGAGGGGGAATTGGCCATTGTCCACACCGGCTATCGGAGGCATCTGGAGACCTCTGTGCGCCGCTTGATCGAGTTCCGGGGCCGGGAGATCGAGTACCGGCGGGTTTTTGATGGTCAGGACTCCGCCGGGCTTATCAATATTTCCCGCCAAGGCATTAAGAGCATGGACCGCCATCTGTTGATAAATATCCCCTCTGCTGCCGATAGCGAGTGCCGGACCTTGCGTGGCAAATTCTTTTGCCAACCTCAAAATGGACTCCACGGGAATCTTCGTAATCTCCGAAACCACGCTCGGGGAATAATTCTGCAGCACCAGGCTCTTGTACCCCTGGTGCGCTGTTCCGGACGGATCTTGCCAGTCTTCAAACCCAAAGGTGTGTTTCTCCACAAACTCTTTATCATACAATCCCTCTTTGATGATAAAGTGCGCCATGCCCAAGGCTAAAACACCTTCTGTCCCGGGATTCACCGGTATCCACTCATCCGCTTTTGCCGCGCTGATGGAATAACGAGACTCCACCTGCATGACCTTCCCTCTGACACTCTTCCCTCTCCTTGTGTAGCCGAATGCATTCATAACCTGAACAGGCGACCAGAATGATTGCAGGATGTCTGATTCGAACGATATTATGTAATTTGCCATCTCCATATCGTACACAACGCCATCGTTTATCCCTTGCATCAGATAAAAGGCATCAACGCTGCCGGCGTCCAACCCCGGAGGGATAGTGATGTAGTTCGGTGAACCATACTGGTGGATGAATCGTTCCAGGAGCATCTTCACCAGAGAGTTTGAATCTCCATCCATAACGGCCAGTGTATGAGCGGTATTTTTTGTTCGCATTTCTTTCAGACGATCTACCATATGCGTGATCGCTTCATCCCAGCTCATTTCCTGCCACTTCCCGGCGCCACGGTCTCCCACCCTCTTCAACGGCCCTCTAATCCGATCCGGGTCATTTAAGCTTAGTAAACCCGACTGACCTTTGGGACATAATTTACCCCTGTTGACGGGATGGAAGGCATTGCCTTCGATTTTTACGGGTCTATCACCGATCATTCTGACGCGAATTCCGCATCCTCCCGGACACTGCCGACACAGCGATGCAACCCACCGTTCCGGTCCGCCGGGCACATCCACCCAATCTTCACCCCAGGCTGCCTGAAACGCCTTAACAGCGACATCAGGGGCATAAGCCAAGACACCGCCTCCCGCAGCAACTCCCAACACCGTTAAGAACTCTCGTCTCGTGACCTTTCCCATCTTTCACTCCTTATGCCTTCCGGTCTGAAGAATAAGCACCCACTATGGTCGGTATTCCCGATGCAGGGGTCATTTATGGCAAATTACACAACTTCGATCCACGTTATGCTTATCATGACATGCCATACAGTCGCTCATTCCCAGCTTAACCAGGGCGGTGCCGGGCGGCTTCACCATTTTTCCCATATCCCCATGACATTTCTCACATTCCAATTTGCCGACCGACACATGTCTGCTATGGGAGAAGTACACATGAACGGGATTCCTGAAAAGCCTTATCCATGCGATACCCTGTTTATTCTTGATGGCGTTGAGCAATTTCAGCTCTTCCGGACTTTTTGACAGAGGGTCTCCACTATGGCATCCCATACAAATCTTGATATCCGGCAATCCCGCGTAGGCGGAATTTCTGACACCGGTATGGCATTCCTCGCATTTGAGCAGTTCGGTATGTACCTTATGGTTAAATGCCAGCGGCTGCTTTACCGGAGCTGCAAAAAATTCATACCACCGGAACGCAACCAATGATCCGACCAGAAGGACAAATATGCCAAACAAGATTTTCTTTGACTTTGTCATAATCTGCTTCCTCTATCTTTCTGTAGCCTTTATACCGGGAACTACTATTAGGATAATGTCACAACCGCCGCACCGCAATTATTTCAAAAATAGTGTCGGCGGTACTTTGATATCAACTGAGCAAACAATCAATAGAATTGTTCTATTACTTTCCCGGCTAACCTGTGAGGAACAGTTCACGGAGAAAAGGAACCTTTATATCTTGTTTGGCAATCGGAAAGGCGGGAGGGGGCTTGTACAAAGGGCTGTCATGAGGATATCAGGTATTGTTCCAGTGTTTTAATGCACTCGATCATTCGCATGCCTTCTTTGGTGAGAAAGTATGCTCTTCCCGTGTCCTGACCTATGATGTCTGCCTCTTTTAATATTTTGAGATGAAAGACCACCTTCGTATGGTCTTCTATCCCAAGCTCTCTGCTGATTTCCATAAGATGAATGTCTTCTCTGTCCCGCAACAGTTTCAGGATGTTTCTGCGAATGGGGCTTGCGAGGGCGCTTAACGTGCGATCAATATCCAATTTTTTTGTTCCCTCTTCGAATTTCGCTTCCTCAAGGATCCGCCGTATCGTTAAGAAAAGATTCTCAATTTTAAACGGTTTGGAGATATAGTCGCTTGCGCCTTTCTTTATGGCGTCAATCGCGTTTTCGACAGATGCAAAGGCGGTAATCATGATCACTTTTACCTTTGGCCGCAGTCTTTTGATTTCGAAGAGCGCGTCGATACCGCTTCTTTTCGGCATCATATAATCGAGAAGCACGACGTCAAACTCGGCGGCGCCGAGTTTTTCATATGCCTCGGCAACGGATGCAGCGCCGTCAATCCGATACCCTTCCTCTTCCAGCGCCCCGGTCAGGTGGCCCCTGAATTCGGCATCATCATCCACAATAAGTATCTTTTTCATAAGACTCCTTTGTGGGGATGTTAACGGTGACGGTTGTCCCTTGTCCCGGTTTGCTCGACAATTCGATAAGTCCCCGGTGCTGCCTGATGATGCCATAACTCACGGAAAGTCCGAGCCCCGTACCCGACCCGACATCCTTCGTGGTAAAAAATGGCTCAAAGGCCCGCGACTGGTTTTCCATCGCTATTCCGCAGCCCGTGTCCGTTATGCGTACTTCGATCATACCATCCTTCGCCTGTGATGCAATGAACAATTTTCCTCCCTCCGGCATTGCCTCGATGGAGTTCGACAGGATATTGATGAAGACCTGCTCCAGTTTTACCGGATCGCCCATGATATCCGGCACAGCCGCCAGGTCCTGCGTGAGGACGATGTCGCGCAGTTTGTATTGCATGAGGGTAAGGGAACTCTTTATGGCGTTATTGATGTTCAGGGGATGGAAATCCTTCTCTCTCGTGTGGGAAAATTGAAGCAGCTCCTGCGCAATCAACGATGCCCGGTCGATATTTTTTTCAACCGCACTCAATCGTTCGACAACATCGCTATCGGTTCCGTGAGCGCTCAATTTATGCTTCAAGGTCTGAATTCCCAGCGACGCATTCGTGAGGGGATTGTTAATTTCATGCGCGATGCCGGCGGCAAGCTGCCCGAGCGAAGACAGTTTTTCCGCCTGGACGAGAAGGCGCGCCTGTTGTTCTATTTTCTTTCTCGTTTCGATATCGAAAATGTTCAGCGCCTGAGACATGAAATACGTTATGAGAACTGCCGCCAGGCCGCGAAGAAGTTCGATCGGCACCGGGACGAGGGGCATGGTAAAACCGGAAGAAAAGATTCCTGCAAAAAAGGCATAGAAGAGAAACGTGCTGCCCGCATGATGCAGCCGCCGCGACACGGATTGGCTCATAGGCCTTATTTCATGGGAATAGGCAATCAGACCATACGAGGTCAACAGCCCGCCCACGAAGCCAAAGGTATATCGCGCCCCGATATCTGCGCGTTTTAGGAATTGCATGTTAATGTGCAAACCGTGATGCAAGAGGTACAGGAGCCACAGGATGAAAAGGCATGCCGGTATTGCCGCCTTGAACGTCCAGAGAGGCCGGTCATCAACGACCCGAAGCAGCGAGAGGCCGAACTGCAAAAGGAAGAGAAATGAAAGGACGAGCAGTCCCGCAGCCACCGCTTCCGCGATAAATATTTGCTGGAATGACAGATGCTTCCCTTCAATCCACGTACCAAGTTCCAGCCATCCATTGGCTCCATGCGAAAATCCGAATGCCGCGAGCAACCAGAGGCTTTCCCCAAGCTTCAAGTCGCTTCCCTTCATATTCTTTGCCGCGATGGACACTCCTAAAAAAAGGAAAGAGGCGCCGTATAAAAGATACAGAAAGTAAATCGGCGTGATGTTGGCAAACAGTTTGAGCATAGGGAATCTTTCGGAAGCCTGTTATGCAACCTCGGCGGGACTACGAAGCATGCGCCGCCGTATTAGGAAAAATAGACACTTTCTTTATAATGTCATCCGCCTCCGGCGACAAAGGGTAAAAGGGCAAAGATCATATTAAAGTCCTGGAGCAACGAATTGATCTGCTTCCTCTCCATGGTAATCCTGGTTTTCACTCACCTCGTTCGCGGGAATGACGCCTTGGAGATATACTCTTGCCAAAGTAATAACTGCGGATACTTCAATCAGGGAAGAAAAAAGAGGGGATTGCGCGCTTTATTCATATGACGAATCTCGAAATTCATGAATGCCCCCGTTGTCTTCTCCGCCTTGCTCATGAGGGCGATCTGATCGCCTTTTTTCACCCGGTCATCCGTTTTCACCAGTCTGCTGCCGAGATTGGTGTAAACCGTCGCATAATTGTCTGCATGCTTGATGATGACCGTCTCCCCGTAATCCCTGATCGAAGAGGAAAAAATAATGGTCCCGCCGTCGGAGGCTGCTATTGGCTGCCCCTCTTTGGCGGCCATCCTGATTCCATTATAAAACATACCGTTGGGCTGAATGCCGAAGCGCGAGACGATGGTCCCTTTCACGGGCCAGATAAAGCGCTTTCGGTCAAACTGCAGTTCGTCGGCCCGTTTCGCGGGAGCGGCCTGTTTCGCCGATGCCTCCGACGCGCCTTTCTCCCCTTCTCTGACGGCCGACGGCGACGTGGCCTCTTCTTCATCCTCGGGTTCGGCAAGGGGTTCCCCTTCCGATGCTTTCGCCAGCGCGGTTTTCCCCCCCGTATCTGCCGGCGAAGATTTAGCCGCATCGGCAATGGCCGCCGCACCCGCTTCACTTCCCCGGGACGGCGCAGCGTCTCCCTCTTTTTTTGCCGTTTTCGCGCCTGCGGGTTTACCTTCCGCCCTCTTTACTCCTGATCCCTTTGCCGCCTTTCCGGCAGGTTGGGGACCTTTCTCCTTGATGATGGAGGACATGACATCATCGATTGCCTGCTTCGCATCAGGGATAAAAATTGCATCGCCTGTCTCGATTAACGAGGGCTTCTCAATATTGTTGATTTCGGCAAGATCCTGCATCCGTACGCGATAGGCCTGGGCTATGCTCCAGAGCGTCTCACCTTTTTTTACCCGGTGATACACGCCTTTCGGACGGTTCGCTTTTATGACATGGCCGATACAGCCGGAGAAACACAACACAATGAGAAAAATGCAGACTGCCCTGCGGCAGAAGGTCCTGTCATGAAGACGACCCATCAACTCTCCCATCCGTATTCACCGATGAGATTCACAAAACGGCATCCGCCAAG
>CAZTLA010000073.1:0-14891 GCA_964614365.1 uncultured Syntrophales bacterium
AATAACATGACCTTCCCCGAGGCGGTACGGCACCTGGCCGCAAAAGCGGGCATCGTTATCCCGGAGCGGGCCATGGAGCCCGGCGAAAAGGAAGAGGTCAGTCTCCGGGGGCAAATCCACCGGTTGAACGATGTAGCGGCAACCCATTTTACGCGGACCCTGTTTTCCCAGGCGGGAAGGGGGGCTCGGGACTACCTGAAGACCAGGTGCATAAAGGAAGAAGTCGTCAGGGAATTCCGCCTGGGGTACGCCATGGACGGGTGGAGGTTCCTCCGGGACTATCTGGAACGGGGGAAGTCTTCCCTGAAGCTTGCCGAACAGGCGGGCCTGCTTGCTGCAAAAACCGGGGGGAACGATTTTTACGACAGGTTCCGGGGCCGGCTGATCTTCCCCATAGAAGACTTAAGCGGCAAGGTGATCGCCTTTGGCGGAAGGATTATCGGCCAGGGAGAACCGAAGTATCTGAATTCCCCCGAATCCCCCGTCTACGTGAAGGGGAGAAACCTCTACGGCCTCAAGAGGACGCGGGAGAGCATACAGAAAAGCGGCTATGTCGTCCTGGTGGAAGGGTATTTCGACTTGCTTTCGCTCTGGAATGCCGGTATTACCAACGTGGTTGCCACGCTGGGGACGGCGCTTACCCGGGAACAGGTTGATCTGATCAGGCGCTATACGGGCCGGGTGGTGGCGCTCTTTGACCCTGATGAGGCGGGAAAAAAGGCCCTGGCAAGGAGCCTGGAGATATTCGTGGCGGGAAGCGTCGATGCCCACGCCCTTGTTTTGCCGACGGGATATGATCCGGACGAATATGTGAAAACCTTCGGCAGGGAGAAGCTGGAGGAACTCATCGCCGGCGCCCCGTCCCTGGTGGACTACTATATCGAGAGCGTCATCGGCGCCCGTGGCACGCTCGTTCATGACCGGCGTGCGGTCAGCGAGGCCGTGGCGTTTATCGTACACATGGAAGACGCCATCAGGAGGGATCTCTTCATAAAGAGGGTTTCGGAAAAACTGGGCATCAACCAGGAACACCTGAAAGAAGAAGTACAGCGCGCGCTGAAGGCGGCTCCCGGCAAACCCACGGTTCGGGCAGGAGAAGAGACGGCAATCGTTCTGGAGAAGGCGGAGTTGACGATTGTCCACATCATGATGGAATATCCCGACAGGATCCCCCGTGTGAGAGATGCCGCCATTTTGCAGTATTTTACGGACGGTCCCCTGAAGGGGTTGGGAGAGGCCTTGCAAGAAGCCGCAGCGGCAGAAGGGTGCAGCCTGGATGCCGCTTTGTTCCTGGACCGCCTTGAAAACGGCGCCGTGCGGGGAAAACTGCACCGGCTCATGGTCGACGAAAAGGCCTTTGATGAACAGAATGTCGATCGGCTGCTCGACGATACGATGGGACACATCATGCGGAAATGGTACGAGAAAAGACGCGGGGAGCTGAACGTGGAGATTGTCAGGGCCCAGAAAATGGGGGATGATAAATTGTCCGTCCGTTTATTGGGGGAGTTTCAGCGCTTGAAAGAGCGGGAGCGACTGGAGAAGCCGACGTTCGGCAAACAGTAGCAGGTTGCGGGCGAGGAATTAACGCATGGACGACCGGAGAGATGCCGATATGGGGAAAGAGATACAGTCCGATGAATTCAAGAAATTGATTTCATTGGGGGAAGAAAAGGGATTTCTCACCTATGACGACGTAAATGATTTGCTGCCCTCCGATATCACATCGTCGGAACAGATAGACGATATCATCATGCTTTTTGGCGAGAAGAATATCGATATTATCGACACGGATAAGGGTGAGAAGCTTGTCGTCAAAAAGTCAACGGAAGATTTGGCCGTTGCCGTCAAGGAGGGCGACATACTCTCTCTGCTGCCGGCCGTGGGCAAAACGGGCGATCCCGTGAAAATGTACCTGCGGGAAATGGGACTCGTGTCGCTGCTCAGCAGGGAAGGCGAAGTAGACATTGCCAAGAAGATCGAAGAAGGCGCCCGGGAAGGCATGGATGCCGTTTTCGGTGTCGATATTTCCATCAAAGACGTGGTAGACATCGGGGTAAAACTGAAAAATGGAACGCTCCGCATCAAGAATGTTCTCGACAATCTTGAGGATGAAGAGGGCTTTGTCGAAGAAGATAAACACCGGGACAGGATACTGAGAATCATCAACAAGGTGACGACCCTGGACAAGAGGAACGATGCCCTTAAACTGAAACTGGCAAAGAAAGGCATTTCGGCGACGCATAAGCAGATCATAAAGCTGGAATTGGACCAGAACAAGAAGACCATCATCAAGCTGTGCCGCAGAGCGGGCTTCAGCAATAAAATTATCGATCGCATGGTTGCCAGGCTCAAGAATTACGTGATCGACATAGAGAAAGCGGAAGCGGATATCCTCAAGTGCCGGAAGGTGACGGGGATGTCTCTTCCGGAACTGGAAAAGGCCTGGGCCCGGATAAAGACATCGCCGAAGGAAGCCGCGAAGATTGCCAAAAAAGCCCGTGTGTCCGTGGAAAAGATGAAGGCGTACGAGGCAAATATCAAGGAGGCCAACAGAAAGCTCCGCAAAATTGCACAGGAGACCGGATTCCCCGTCACCTCGATGAAAAAGGTGGTGCTTACCATCGAGGAAGCGGAGAAAAAGGCCGAGGAGGCGAAGAGGAAGCTGGTGGAGGCAAATCTCCGGCTGGTTGTCAGCATTGCGAAAAAATATACGAACCGAGGTCTGCAATTTCTCGACCTGATCCAGGAAGGAAATATCGGACTGATGAAGGCCGTAGATAAGTTTGAATACCAGCGGGGATACAAGTTTTCCACCTATGCCACCTGGTGGATCCGGCAGGCGATTACCCGTGCCATCGCCGATCAGGCGAGGACCATCAGAATACCGGTGCACATGATCGAAACGATCAACAAATTGATCAGAACCTCCCGCTATCTGGTGCAGGAGCTGGGCAGGGAACCCATTCCCGAAGAAATTGCCGCCAAGATGGAATATCCGCTGGAAAAGGTCAGGAAGGTGTTGAAGATCGCCAAGGAGCCCATATCCCTGGAAACGCCGATCGGTGAGGAGGAAGACAGCCACCTGGGTGATTTTATTGAAGACAAGAAAATCATGTCGCCTTCGGAAGCGACCATAAACATGGACCTTGCCGAGCAGACGAGGAAGATCCTGGCCACCTTGACGCCCCGGGAGGAGAAGGTGCTCAGGATGCGTTTTGGCATCAGCGAGCGGAGTGATTACACCCCGGAGGAAGAGAGAGAGCCGGTGGTGGTCATCAGAGAGCACTCGATGGAAGCGAATCCCCTGCGAAAGCTGAGAAATCCCTCCCGGAGAAAGGTTTTGAAACCCCTGCTGAAATAAAACATTGACAATCGGCAGGAATGGGTATAGCAAAAGCGGCTCGATTTTCTGCCTTCGGGCAGGGTGGGAAAATTGCGAGGGCCCATAGCTCAATTGGTAGAGCCACCGGCTCATAACCGGTAGGTCCCTGGTTCGACCCCAGGTGGGCCCACCAGCCTCCGGATGCGTTTTGCCCTGTCAGGGGTTCGGGTGATGCAATGAGCTTTTCTCTGCCCGACGAAGCCCGGGACAGAGCGCGGACGGCGGCAACCCTTGAAAAGGAAGAGAGCGTTCATGTTCATTATTGGTCAGGGAACGGCATCATTGAGACGGACTGCAGGCAACACGGGGAAGACGGGCTTCCCGCAAAAAATGCACCACGATGTGGTGCATTTTTTTTTGGGTGCGCCCGGGCGCGTCGCCCGCAAGCCCCGCCCCGTGGGCGGCGGGCTTCAATCCGATACAACCAGAGTTGATCGCATGAGGGAGGAAACGTATTGCAAGAACAATTATTGCTGCTCATAGAGCTTCAAAAAACCGATTCGGCGATACGGGCAGGTAACGTCAAGAAAACGAAACTCCCCGAAAAAATTGCGGAACTGGACAGGAAACGGGGAGTCTTCGCGGCGGCAGTGGAAGAAGCCCGAAAAAAACACGAGGACCTGATCAAACGCCAGCGGGAGAGGGAGGCCGATTTAAAAAAGGGACAGGAAAGCATTAGGCGGGCGCAGGGACGGCTGAACGAGGTAAAGACGAACAAGGAATATCATGCGGCATTGAAAGAGATAGAACTCATCGAGGCGAAAAACGCCGAGACGGAGGACGATATCATATCGACCCTGGAAGAGGCGGATCGTATCCGGGGTGAAGTGAAGGCAGCGGAAGCGGTGTTTGAGGAGTACCGTGAGCGGTACGAAAAAGAGCGGAAGACGGTTGAGGAGGAGTTAGCCGCCCTTGATGATGAGCTCCTGACCTGTCGGCGGAAAAACGACGAGATACGGAAACAGATTGAGAGCGACCTCCTCAAACGGTACGAAGCCATCCAGGGCATCCGCAATGGCCTTGCCGTAGCCGAGGTCCGGAAAGAGGTCTGTCAGGGCTGCCACATGAACATCCCTCCGCAGCTCTACAACGAATTGCAGAAAACAACGGATTTGGTTTCCTGCCCCAACTGCAACCGGATTATTTATCGGAGCCATGGGCGGGATAACAGGCGGGACAGCGGAGAAGAGAATGGCTGAAACGGTTCTGAATCTTTACACCGATGGCGCAAGCCGGGGGAATCCCGGCCACGCCGGCGCCGGCGCCGTTCTGATCGATGAAAAAGGGGCTGTCGTGGCGACGGGAAAGAAATATCTCGGACTCTGCACGAACAACGTTGCCGAGTACCGGGCGCTGATCCTGGGCCTCGAAGAGGCCCTCAGGATGCACTGCCGGCGCCTCCGCATATTCCTCGATTCGGAGCTGCTGGTGAACCAGATCAACGGCTCCTACCGCGTGAAGAACGAAAACCTCAAGGGCCTGATGCAGGACGTTCGGAAGCTCCTGTCGTTTCTGGACGGTTACACGGTACAGCACATCGGCAGGAGCGGCAATCATCTTGCGGACGGACTGGCCAACGAGGCCCTTGAAGAGGCGCTCATATCCGGCGGGACGGTGTCAGGCAAACAGGGCATATGACGTCGGCGCTCGCTTACGGTTGCCGCGAGGGGACGGGGACGTGCCCGCGCAGCAGCTCGGCGAACTCGCCCGGCGGTACCGGCTTGCTGAAGTAAAAGCCCTGCATCTCATCGCAGGCGTGCTCGCGCAGAAACGCCTGTTGCTCCTCAGTCTCCACCCCCTCCGCCACGACGGTAAGGTTGAGGCTCTTGCCCATGGCAATGATCGCTTCCGTGATCGCCTTGTTCTCCACATCCACCGGAACCTTGCAGATGAACGAACGATCCACTTTGATCGTGTCTATGGGAAAGCGTTTGATCTGCGCCAGCGACGAGTAGCCGGTCCCGAAATCGTCTATGGCGAGCCGCACGCCCCTTTGCTTGAGGGCGATGAGTTGCATGGTTGCCTGTTCGACGTTGCCCATCACCATGCTTTCGGTGATCTCAAGCTCGAGAAACTGGGGGGCCATGCCGGTTTCAAGGAGGATTGCATCGACAGCGTTCAACAGATTCTCGTCGGTAAACTGGCGCGGAGAGAGGTTCACCGCCATGCACACCGGTGGCAGGCCAGCACGCTGCCAGGCGACATTTTGCGCGCACGCGGTCTTTAGCACCCACCTGCCGATCGGTATGATCAACCCTGTTTCTTCGGCCATGGGGAGAAACTTTAAGGGCGGCAATAAACCGAGATCGGGATGCTGCGAAGGCAGCAAGGTCTCCACGCCGCTGCTCGCCCCGCGATCGACACCGAGTTTGGCCTGGTAGCGGAGAAAGACCTCACAGCGCTCCAGGGCGCGGCGCAGGCCAGCCTCCAGCGTCAACCGATCGAGCGATTGAATTCTCATGGCCTTTGAGTAAAATTGAAAATTGTTCTTGCCTTCCTCCTTGGCGAAATACATGGCGGCATCGGCGTATTTCAGGAGCGTTTGTTCGTCCTCGGCGTCTTTCGGGTACATGCTGATGCCGATGCTCGTCGTCACGCGGCACTCCTGCTCCTGGAGGACAACCGGCTTGAAGATGGTGGCGAGGATCTTGCGCGCGACGACGGCGACTTGCTCCGGCTCGTTCACCCCCTGCACCAGCACCACGAACTCGTCGCCGCCCAGGCGCGCGACAATGTCGTCGGAGGGATCATCAGATTCCGTGGGTTTGCCGATGTCCATGCGCGCGACGACGTCGCTCGATCGCAGGCAATTTTTGAGGCGTTCGGCAATTTCTTGCAAGAACAGGTCTCCCGCATCGTGCCCGAGCGTATCGTTGATGATCTTGAAACGGTCCAGGTCAACGAACAGCACGGCAAAGGAGCCGCCATAACGCCGCGCCGATTTAATCTTGAAATTCAACAGCTGGCTGAACAGCACCCGGTTCGGCAAATCCGTCAGACCATCGTGGGTGGCCAGGTACCGGATGCGCTCCTCGGATAGCTTGCGCTCGGTGATGTCTTTTCCGACTCCGCGGTACCCAAGAAAACGCCCCTCGTTGTCGATGATGGCCTCGCCGCTGATGCTGCTCCAGAGCCGGTTGCCGGAGTCGTCCGACTGGCACAACTCCAGATCGCGAAAAGGACTGTGCGTATTAATTACGGCAATGTGCGCGGCCCAGTCGGCCTCCGTCATGTTGATAAAGTTCTGCTCCCAGAGCGTCTTGCCGATCAGTTCGGACCCGCCATACATTTTTGTGAATTTCTTGCCGGAAAACCGGGTGAACCGCAGGTTTTCATCCTGCTCCCAGAACCAGTCCGAGGAGAGATTGGTCAGGCTGCGAAAACGCTCCTCGCTTTCGCGCAGCACCTCTTCCGCCTCCTTGCGCTGCACGAACTGGCCGATCTGGCTGCCGATCACGCGTATGGCTTCCAGCAGCCGTTCGTCCGGTTCGCGCACTTCTCGGCAGAGAAAAGTGCATACACCGACGATTTGCCCTTCCGCCATGAGGGGAAACATGAAGGTGCCGTGCAGTCCGGTGCCGTCCGACAGCCCGTGCGGCCTTACGCGAACGTCCTTGGTGATATCTTCCATCCAGAGCGGTTTCCCCGATCCCCATACCCTACCGACCAATCCCATCCCCTGGCTATACGTAATCCCGCGCGAGCGTGCGATAAATGTCTCAAGGTTTGACCCCGGCAAGGTCCAGAATTCCCGGAAGCGCAGCAGGTCCGCGTTCTTGTCCCGGTGAAAATAGCGGCCGCATTCCCAGTTCTGTGTCTCGCATACGATGCGCAGCACTCCCTTCATCGCCATCGAGGTATTGTCCGCATCGGCCAGGCAGCGATTCACCGCATGTTCCAGCGCAAGCAACCGCTCTTCCCGCTTGCGTGCGGTGATGTCCTTTCCGACTCCGCGGTACCCAAGAAAACGGCCCGTGTCGTCGAGTATGGGCTCGCCGCTGACGCTGCTCCAGAACGTTTTGCCGGATTCATCCTGCAGGCACAACTCCAGATCGCGGAAGAGCTTGTGCGCATTGAGAAGTTCCCGGTGCGCGGCCCAGTCGGCCTCGGTCATATTGAGGTATGTCTGTTCCCATCGCGTCTTGCCGAGCAGTTTGGCCGCATCGTGGGTTTCGGTGAATCTCCTCCCGGAAAACCGGATAAAGCGCAGGTTTTCGTCCTGTTCCCAGAACCAGTCCGAGGAGAGATTGGTCAGGCTGCGAAAGCGCGCCTCGCTTTCGCGCAGCACTGCTTCGGCCTGGGTGAGTTCTTTAAAGAGCTGGGCATTGGCGACGGCGCTCGCGATCTGTCTGCCCACCCGTTCGGCAAGGAAGACATCCTTCTCTGAATAGGTCTTTATCTCGGTGGATCTAAACTGCAGGACACCGATCACCTCATCTTTCGAAATCAAAGGAATCGCCATCATTGAGCGAAATCCAGCCTGAAGACTAAGCGCAAGACCAGGGGATTTTTTTGCATAGTTCTGGTAGTTTTCTTCATTGATAAGCAAGCTTGCTCGGGTGCGCCTGATCTCATCGGAAATAGTAAACGCTAAAGGATAAACAGTTCCCTTCTTGCGATGGGACAATTCCGTTCCTGATATGTAGGCGTTCGTGACGGTGTTATCCTTGGAGTTGATGAGATTTATGGTAATTCTGTCGATGGGGATAAGTGTGTAAACTTTTTTGGCGAACTGCTCATATACCTCTTCAATGTTCAATGTTAAACTGACGATGCGTCCAATTTCCGCCACGATCTCATTTTCCACGGCCAGCCGCCTTGCCGCTTCCTCGCTCGTTCGGAGCGCTTCCTCCGCCCGCTGCCGTTCCTGAAAGAGCTGGGCATTGGCGACGGCGCCCGCGATCTGACTGCCCACTCTCTCGGCAAGTCTCACATCCTGCTCTGAATAGGCATTTGGCTTGGTGGAACGGAAGTACAGGCAGCCTATCCCCTCGCCTTTTGAGAGCAAGGGGATTAGCATCATCGATCGGATTCCCGACTGAACGGTCTTTAACAGATGAGGATATTGCCGCAACAGTTTCTCCTGGTCTTCTGTTGTGATAAGCAGACTCGACCGCGTTCGTATAGCCTCTCCGGTCATGGACCCGGCCAAAGGAATAACATCCCCAACTCCGCGACCCTCAAATTCCTTTCCGGTGACGTACTGAATGGTGCAGGTATTCTCTTTGGCGTTGGCAACATTTACGGAAATCGTGTCGAAGGGAATGATCTCCCGAACTTTCTCGGCGAACTGCTCATAGACCTCTTCGATGTTCAGTGTTGAGCTGACGATACACCCAATCTCTGCCACCAGTTCATTTTCCTCAGCCAGCCGCTTCGCCGATTCCTCACTCGTTCGGAGCGCTTCCTCCGCCTGCTTCCGTTCCTGAAAGAGCTGGGCATTGGCGATGGCGCCCGCGATCTGGGTGGCGATAATCTCGGCAAGTCTCAGGTCCCGATCCGAATAGGCATCCTTTTTTTTGGATCGGAAATGAAGAGCGCCGATCACTTGATCTTTTGCCAGCAAGGGGACGGACATCTTCGATTGCACCCCACCCCGCAAGATATTGGCGAGATCGGGATAACGCTCGGCCAGGGTCCTTTCGGTTTCTTCTTGAACGATCACGCCGGATCTTTTCCGAATCACCAATTCGGTGGTCGAGCCGGCCAAGGGGAATACGGATCCTTCAGCGCGCGCTGCAATTTCAATTCCCGACCGATAGGCGCTGGTGAACGTGCCTTCACGAGGATTGATGATCGTGACCGTGAGCCGGTCAAAGGGAATGAGCTTGCGGGCTTCTTGAGCAAACGGTTCGTACACCTCGTCGATGTTCAGCGTTGAACCAATGACTCGTCCAATCTCGGCGACGACCGCATTCTCCTGCGCTATCCGCGTCGCTTCTTTTTCGCTTTCGCGCAGCGCCTCTTCCGCCTCTTTGCGCTGCACGAACTGGCCGATCTGACTGCCGATCACGCGCATGGCCTCCAGCAGCCGTTTGTCCGGTTCGCGCACTTCACGGCTGTTGAAAGCGAGCATGCCGATCGGCTTGCCTTCGGCCATAATCGGAAAATAAACGGCTCCGCGCATTCCGAGTTGCATATAAAGGGATGACCGCAAAGCGCATCCGTCCTTCCCCACATCAGCCACCCACAGCGGCTCGCCCGACTGCCACACCCGACCCGCCAGACCGGCGCCCGGCGCGTAGGTCACGGCGCGTGAAGAATCGAGGTAGCGCTGAATGGTCTCGTTTTGGATTCCCCACGCTTCGTTCATGCGAAGGACGCCGGCTCGATCATCGACGCGAAGAAAGCGGCCTGATTCCCATCTTTCCGTTTCGCATATCGCGCGTATTGCCGCCGTGATTCCTTCCGATGTGTTTTTGGCGTCGGCAAGACAGCGGTTCACCGCATGTTCCAGCGCAAGCAACTGTTCGCCGCGCCTGCGTTCGGTAATATCCTTGGCGACACCGCGGTAGCCCCTAAAACGGCCGGAGGCGTCAAAAATCGGCGATCCGCTGGCCGTAATATAACGGGAACTTCCGTCCGACTCCGTATAGACATACTCAAAATCGGTGAAGGGTTCGCGCACATCCATCCCGGCCCGCTCGGCTGCCTCAATTTGCAGGGCGAGAACCAGTCCTGGCGCCTCCCGGGGCGTCTTCCCGATCAGGCCGTCGGCGTCAAGGGTTTTGCTGAATTTTTTCCCGGAGAATCGGGTGAAGCGCAGGTTTTCGTCCTGCTCCCAGTACCAGTCCGACGAAAGCTCGACGAGTTCCCGGAAAGCCTTCTCGGATCGCGGCAGCGCCTGCCGCGGTTTTGCCGCCTTCTTTGTGGTTATGCCTTTTCTTGATTCCATGACAGCTCCCTCAATCCGTTTCCGGAGTGTAAGGAAAGAGGCGGCAGGTGTCAAGCGAAAAAGGGCGAAAAAGGGCGCCGGGGTATGGCGGGTCCGGCGGGCGTTTCAAGCGAGTACCCCACGGTTGCGGTCCATGTCCGGCCGGCTTTGCGGTGTTGAAAAATCAATAATCGTATTTTCTGTTCCGTGAGCTGAAATCAACAAATCGCGAAGCTCGACGAAAATGATTTCGATCGGCTATCAATGATATTCTTTCCGTAATCAGTATGATATAATACCTGCGATCTGAGGGAGTGATCAGCATGCGATAGACTAATCGTACAAATAAGAACCATGGAGGGAAAGCATGAAGATTGAAGATTTTGACTTCAATACGGGAAAAAGTCTTTCCATAGAGCTTGGCACCCAATTGCAAATTAGGATTGACGGGGTCGATTACCATTACAAGAGCACATTCATTGGAATGATACCAGACAAGTATCTGATTGTAAGTGCCGCGGGTCCTATGTTGATCAATGCCCGGCATAAATTGTTTCGTGGAAATGGAATTCTTGTTCGGTATTTATATAAAGGGTCTGTTTTTGGATTCAAATCAGAACTTGTTGAAGATATTTATGTCCCCTTAAAATTGATCTTCCTGAAATATCCGGAGATCATTGAAGAGCACAATCTTCGTTCTGGAGAGAGAATTGACTGCATTCTTCCTATGAAAATAATAACCAGGAATGAAGAGAGAGAGGGGGTCATATTAGATATAAACGAGTGGGGATGTTGTTGCGTGGCTAAAATAGTAAAGGAAGATAAAAATTCATCATCCATTCAGATTGATGAACAGGTTACCTTAAAGTGTAGCTTTCCTCAGATAGAGGGCGAATATGCAATTATGGGAAGAGTAAGAAATATCAGGAGTGATAAGCAACAGATGACCCTGGGAATTACCTTTATTGATATTGCGCCCGAAATTAAAGATATTATTGGTCAGTACATACGCGCAATTCATTCCATATTGCAATCGGCATAATATCGAGATAGTATCGGCACTCCAATGATTGACTGAGAGGAGGCAACTGGTATGAAGCGTATATTCATGTGCGGGATCACGGCAGCAGCAACCCTGTTTTTCACCGCAGCCGGGGCCGAGCAGAAGACGGTACGGCTGTCCATTGCCACGGGGGGCACCGGCGGGGTCTACTATCCATTGGGCGGCGGGATGGCCAACATCATATCCAAATATATCCCCTACGCGGAGGCCACTGCAGAGGTAACGACCGCTTCGGTGGACAACTGCCTGCTGGTGAGCGCCGGAAAAGTTGATGTGGCTTTTACTATGGCCGATACGGGGTGGGACGCCTATCAAGGCAGGGCAAAGTTTAAGGAAAAGATTCCCTTGAGGACCCTTGCCGTGCTGTATCCGAACAACATGCATCTTGTTTCCCTGGAAGGGAAGAAAATAGAAAAAATAGCGGATCTGAAGGGGAGAAGGGTTTCAACGGGCGCGCCCGGAAGCGGCACGGAGGTGATGGCCATCCGAGCGCTGGAGGCCGTGGGCCTTGATCCCGACAAGCAGATGACGCGGGATAAACTCGGCGCGTCCGAATCCGTCAATGCCTTGAAGGACGGGAAGATCGATGCCTTCTTCTGGGTGGGCGGCCTCCCCACGGCGGCGATTACCGATCTGGGGGCGACTCCCGGCGCTAAAATGAAACTGATCGGCCACACGGAAAGCCTTCCCAAAATGCGGGAGAAGTACGGCCCTCTGTATGTGAAGGGCGCCATTCCCCCCAAGTCCTATCCGGGACAGGATCACGAAATCCCCATTGCCGTGGTCTGGAACATCCTGGTGTGCCATGAGAATATGAAGGACAGCATCGCCTATGATATCCTGAAGACGGTTTTCGATCACAAACCGGAACTCGTTGCAACCCATGGAGAGGCAAAAAACCTGCTGGCCGACTCCCAGGCATCCGGAGGGTCGCCCATCCCGTTTCATAACGGGGCGATCCGCTATTTTGCGGAGAAAGGGGTCAAGGTCAAATAGGTGAAGGTCAAGACCGTACGCCTCCTCGTTCTGCTGTGTTTTGCGGTTGTGGCGGGATTCCTTTTCTTGATGAGCAGAGAGGTGATCGTCCTGGAATTGGAGAACGGGGACCGGCCGCGTGCGATACGGATCGCCGTCAACGCATCCGAGCGCTTTTCCCTTTCCTATGTTCATTCCATCTACGATGCTCCGGTCACCGAGGATTTTCAGGTCGAGGGGCAAGGCATTGTCCTGAAGGGGGTGCGAACAAAGAACCGTGGCGTGATGGAGTATTACGGTTTTGCCGACGGCAGGGAGTTCCACCCCATGCATGTTCCTCTCGGAACCATCATGCTGCGGGTGGGCCTGGGAGCCGGGCAGCGGCTGACCGTAAGGGACCGGCGCATACACTTGAGCGAGTTGGGAACACGGGGGGATCGTGTGCGATTAAGAATCGTACCGATACCCCTCGGTTCGTATCTGCTTTCGACACTATCAGTGAAACTGCGAGGACAACACCCATGACGACCGCAGTTGAGAACGGGAAAGGCGCGCAGGAACAGGAAGTCCTCATCACCGAGGAGGCCCTCAGGGAGGCGGAGAAGTTTATCGAAGAAGAGGAAGGCCCGTCGCGCCGGCTCACGGGGAAGGCCGATCTGTTCATCACCGTCGTGGCGGTGGCCATGTCCCTCGTCCATCTCTATGCCGCCGTCGGGATCGTCAAAACGCAGGTGTTGAGGGGGATTCATGTCCTGTTCGTCCTCTTTCTCACCTTTCTCATCTTCCCCTCGCTCAAACGGCTGAAAAACAGGATCGTCTGGTATGATATCGTTTTGGCGGTGCTGGGACTGGCGGTCATCCTCTACATGCTTGTCGATTTCGACGACTTTATCTATCGTTCCGTCATTCCGAATATCTGGGACAAAACGCTGGGGATTATCCTGATTCTCCTCATCCTGGAGGCGACCCGGAGAACCACGGGCTGGATCATGCCCGCCGTCGTCGTGACATTTTTGATTTACGCCTTCATCGGGCCCCATCTTCCTCACCCTTGGACGCACCGGGGCTATGACATTGACCGCATCGTCGGCCACATGTACATGACCCTCGAAGGGATCTTCGGGGTTCCCATAGACGTTTCGTCAACCTTTATCATCCTGTTTACCATCTACGGGGCGTTCCTCGAATTCTCCGGGGCGGGGAAATTCTTCATCGATTTTTCCTTTGCCGCCATGGGCCGGAAACCGACGGGAGCGGGGCGGACCGTGACCCTGGCCTCGTTCCTGCTGGGCGGCCCTTCGGGCAGCGGCGTGGCCACGACGGTCACCCTCGGGTCCGTTGCCTATCCCATGCTCGCGAAGGCGGGATACAGCAAGGATGCGGCAGGCGGGCTCCTCTCCGCCGGCGGAATCGGCGCCATACTCTCGCCGCCCGTTCTCGGCGCGGCCGCCTTTATCATCGCAGAATTTCTCAAGATATCGTACCTCGAGGTAATCCTGATGGCCTGCATTCCCACCTGCCTGTACTACTGGTCCATCTTCCTGATGGTGGAGATAGACGGCAAGAAGTTCGGCGTACGGGAAATCGCCCTCGGCACACCCTATGGTCTGGGAGAATTACTCTACCGCTACGGCTTCCATTTCATCTCGCTGGTTGCCATCGTCGCGATCATGATCTTGGGCTTTACGCCGATCATGGCCGTGTTTTGCGCCACCGTGATCGCCTACGCCATGAGCTTCATCAGAAAGGATACCGCACTCACTCCCAAAAAGCTCGTTCAGGCCCTCCGCGGCGGGTCGATCGGCGTGCTCAGCGTCGGCTCCACCTGCGCGGCGGCTGGCATTATCGTCGGCGTGGTCACCCTGACCGGGTTGGGCCTGAAATTCAGTTCGATCATCCTTCAATATGCCGGCAAGAGCATTCTCCTGACGGCGATTTACACGGCGGCGATCGTCTGGGTCATCGGTCTCGCCGTTCCGGTAACGGCATCCTATATTATCGCCGTGGTGATTTGTGCTCCGGCCCTCATCCAGTTGGGCATTCCCGATTATGCGGCCCATATGTTCGTCTTCTACTATGCCATCCTTTCGGAGGTCTCCCCGCCGACAGCCCTTTCGCCGTTCGCAGCCGCCGCGCTGACCGGGGGAAATCCCTATAAAACCACGATGTATGCCTGGAAATATACCTTTCCCGCCTTTCTCGTGCCGTTCATGTTCATCCTCGATCCCAAAGGGGTCGGCATCCTGTTGAAAGGATCGGCCAGTGATATAGCCTGGACGACAATCACCGCATTCATCGGGATTGCCGCCCTGGCATTCGGTATTCAGAATTGGTTCTTAAGACAAACGAGACTTTATGAAAGGATCATGCTTATTGCGGCCGGGCTGTTCCTGGTCTATCCGATTCCCTTCTATGACTTCATTGGCTTCAGTCTGATTGCAGCGGTCTTTGTTTCCCAGAAATTACTGAAACGTTGAGCGGGGCGAGGTCGGGTGCCTCTGAGCTGTTGCGTTATAAAATAATATCGGCTTCCTGAAAGTGGATCTTCCCCGAAAAAGTGGACGGGGTCAAGCACAAAGTCTCGACTGCCGGTT
>CAZTLA010000074.1:0-14793 GCA_964614365.1 uncultured Syntrophales bacterium
GACATCATGGTGGTAAAGATCGAGATCAAGGATATCAGGAACAATACTTTTTTTGCCGATATACACCTGGTCAGCGACGGCGGCAACACCTTCAGGATTGACGCCCGTCCCAGCGACGCCCTTGCGCTTGCCCTGCGTGCCAATGCCCCGATATTCGTCGATGACAAGGTCATCGATAAATCGAGGAATATCGATTTCGGCATTAAAATGACGGACCTTGATAAACTGAAAGAGGAAAAATTAAGGGAATTCCTGGAAAACCTTTCGTCCGACGATTTCGGGAAATACAAGATGTAAGATGCGAGCAGTCACTGCCACGAAGGTACACCGCACGGGAAAGAGGGAGTGTACCGCCGTGGCACGTATTTTTTCCCGCACGGGCGGAATGCGGCGCGGCCGTACGGGGATGGCAAGCCCGTTTCCGAACGAGGCGTTATACTTTAGAGGCGAGATGCGAGTATGGAGCAGGCCGTCAGGGACTTTGCAACTTACCTGGAGGCGGAGAAGAACCTCTCGCCCCATACGAGAACGGGTTATTTAACCGATCTGAAACAGTTCCAGGACTTCCTCCGGGTGAATCTTTTTTCAGGGGAAAAACATGAGAGAGAGATCGATCTTTCTCAGATAGACCAAACCGTCATCAGGACCTTTATGGGGCTGCTGTATCGCAACGGGGTAAAGAAGGTTACGATAGGGAGAAAAATCGCGGCAATACGCTCGTTTTTCAATTATCTTCTCCGGGAGGGACGGGTCGGCCTTAATCCGGCAGATGCCGTCCAGACGCCGCGGGCCGAGAAATATATTCCCGGCGTCCTGTCCGTTGATGAGATAAATGCCTTGCTGGACGCGGCTTGCAAGCAGGATAGCCGGGGTTTGCGGGATAGGGCCATACTGGAATTGTTCTATTCCTCCGGCATCAGGCTCAGCGAACTTACGGGCCTCAACATGGCGGATGTCGATTTTACCGGAGGGCTTATGAAGGTTCGCGGCAAGGGGAGAAAGGAACGAATCGTGCCCGTGGGCGAAACGGCGCTGGCGGTCCTCAAAGCGTATTTGGAAAAAAGGGAGGAATGTTCGGGGGGGGATGCCGCGTATCAATCCAATGCGTGGGCCGATGCGCCGGTGTTTCTCGGCGCCAGGGGTATGCGAATCAATGTCAGGAGCGTGGCGAGGATCGTGGATGCCGTTACCCTCATAAGCGGGATTGGAAGAAAGGTCGGGCCCCACACCTTGCGGCATAGTTTTGCCACACACCTTCTCGATGCGGGGGCGGATCTTCGTTCCATTCAGGAACTTCTTGGCCATAAGAGCCTTTCCACGACCCAGAAATATACCTCCGTGAGCGTGAGCAGGCTTATGGAGATTTACGACAAGGCCCATCCGAAAGCGGGGGGAGGGCGGTAGCATTATGGCAACGATAAAGGGCACCACCATACTGGCCGTGAAACGCGAGGGGAAGGTAACCGTCGCCGGAGACGGGCAGGTCACGCTTGACGTCACCATCATGAAACACGGAGCCAGAAAGGTGCGCCGGCTTTATCACAATCAGGTTATTGTGGGATTTGCCGGGGCAACGGCCGACGCCTTTACCCTCTTTGACCGTTTCGACCAGAAACTGGAGCAGCACAACGGCAACCTTTTGCGGGCCGCCGTGGAACTCACCAAGGATTGGCGGACGGACAGGGTCTTGCGGCATCTGGAGGCGTTGATGATTGCCGTGAGCAGGGAACATGCGCTCATCATATCGGGAAGCGGCGACGTTATTGAATCCGACGATGACGTGATGGCCGTAGGGTCGGGTGGGCCCTATGCCCTTGCGGCGGCGCGGGCTCTGGTCAGGCATTCCGAGTTGACGGCTACCGAGATTGCCTTGCAGGCCATGAAGATAGCCTCCGAGATCTGCATTTATACCAATAACAATATTACCGTTGAGGAACTGGATACCGAGGAAGAGTCGGCAGAGAAAAAGAAGTAGGGTCGGGAGCGTAAAGCAGGTATGACGCAGGACGAATTGACGCCAAAGAAAATTGTGGAAAAGCTGGATCGGCACATCATAGGACAACACGAGGCAAAACGCGCCGTGGCCATAGCCTTGCGAAATCGCTGGCGGCGCCAGAACGTGGCGAAAGAACTGGCTGACGAGATTTCCCCGAAGAACATTATCATGATCGGGCCCACCGGTGTCGGCAAGACGGAAATTGCCCGGAGGCTGGCGAAGCTCGATAATTCACCCTTCCTGAAGATTGAGGCGTCGAAGTTCACCGAGGTGGGGTATGTGGGGCGAGACGTGGAATCGATGCTGCGCGACCTGGTCGAACTCTCGGTAAATCTTGTAAAGGCGGAGGAGCAGGAAAACGTGAAAGCGAAGGCGGCGGAACTGGCCGAGGAACGCCTTCTCGATCTTCTGCTTCCGCTAAAATCGGCCGACCGAACGATAAAGAGTATCGAAGTCGGAGGGGACACGGGTGAAACGGTGGAAGAGACGCGTCTCGTGCAGGATTCGACGCGGGAAAAATTACGACGCCTTTTAAACGAAGGCAAACTCGATGAGCGGACTGTGGATATGGAGGTCGTGGATAGCCGGGTAGGCCCGATGGTCGAGATATTCACCTCCTCCGGCGTCGAGGATATGGGGTTGAACATCAAGGAGGCATTCGGCAATCTCTTTCCCCCGAAAAAAAAGAACAGGCGGCTGAAGGTTTCGGAGGCGCGGGAAATTCTGGCCCTGGAAGAGGCGCAGCGCCTGGTGGATATGGACAGGGTGACGAGAACAGCTATTGAGCGAGTGGAGCAGTCGGGAATTATCTTTCTTGATGAGATTGACAAGATCGTGGGCAGCGATTCTTCCCACGGTCCCGATGTCTCGAGAGAGGGGGTCCAGAGAGATTTGCTGCCCATCGTGGAGGGATCGAATGTAAACACAAGATACGGCATGGTCAAGACCGATCATATCCTTTTTATCGCCGCCGGGGCGTTCAGCGCCACGAAGCCCTCCGACCTGATCCCCGAGCTGCAGGGACGCTTTCCCATCAGAGTGGAGATGGACTCGCTGGGAAAGGAAGAATTCGTCAGGATTCTCACGGAACCGAACAATGCCCTTGTCAAACAGTACATCGAGATGATGGCGACGGAGGGAATCCGCATCACCTTTACCGATGATGCCGTCGCCGAGATAGCGGAGGTCGCCTCCAAGGTGAATGAAAGAACGGAAAATATCGGGGCGAGAAGGCTCTATACCGTCATGGAGACGCTTCTCGACGAGATTTCCTTCGATGCGCCTGATATGGAGGAAAAGACGGTTGTTATCGACGCGGAGTACGTGCAGGAAAAGCTGAACGATATCGTTGAGGATGAGGATCTGAGCCGCTACATCCTCTAACGGTGTAGGCTGTTGAGAGGTGGCCATGGAAGATGTGAAGAGATATACCGAGCGGGCCGATATCCTGCTGGAAGCGCTTCCCTATATACGCCGGTTTTACAACAAGACGATTGTCATCAAATATGGCGGGCACGCCATGGTCGATGAGGAACTCAAGTACAACTTCGCCCGGGACGTGGTCATGATGAAGTACGTGGGTTTCAATCCCGTGGTTATTCATGGCGGCGGACCGCAAATCGGCGCTTTCCTGAAAAAGCTGGGAAAGGAATCGACCTTCGTCCAGGGCATGCGGGTGACCGATGAAGAAACCATGGACATCGTGGAAATGGTGCTCGTGGGGAAGGTGAACAAGGAGATCGTGGGGCTCATCAATCATCACGGCGGCAAGGCAGTGGGGCTTTCCGGAAAGGACGGAAACCTCACCCGTGCGGAGAAGTACCTGCTCAGCGCCGAGAAGGCGAAGGACGCCCCCCCGGAAATCATCGATGTGGGCTTGGTGGGGAAGGTTACGGCGATTAATGCCGACCTGATCATGTCCCTCGTAAGGGACGGCTTCATTCCCGTCATCGCCCCGACCGGCGTCGGGGACCAAGGGGAAACGTATAACATTAATGCCGATCTTGTGGCGGGCGCCGTGGCAGCGGCCATAAATGCGGAGAAACTCATCTTGCTCACCGATGTAGAAGGCGTCCTGGACGGGAAGGGCGAGCTGGTGAATACCATGAACGGCTCATTGGCGCTGAACATGATCGAAGCGGGCGTAATCAAGGGAGGGATGTTCCCCAAAGTGAAATGCTGCCTGAAGGTGCTCCGGGAGGGGGTAAATAAAGCGCATATCATCGATGGCCGTCTGAAACACGCCATTCTTCTCGAAATGTTCACCGATACGGGCATCGGTACGGAGATTGTCCTTGAGGGCTGTTGAATTCGTCAGGAGTAAAGTGATGAATCAGAGGAAAATGACTACGGAGAAATTGACCGCTCTTTCCGATAAAAACATCATGGGCACCTATAAACGCTTTCCCCTCGTTCTGGTAAAGGGTGCGGGAGCGCGGGTGTGGGACTCGAACGGGAAGGAGTATCTTGACTTTGTCGCCGGGATCGCCGTTTGCAGTCTCGGGCATTCCCATCCCACGGTAGTCGAGGCGATCAGGACACAGGCGGGAATCCTTACCCACGTTTCCAACCTGTACTACATCAAGCCGCAGATTTTATTTGCCTCACTGCTCGTGGAACGTTCCTTTGCCGACAAGGTATTCTTCTGCAACAGCGGCGCGGAGGCGAACGAGGCGGCCATCAAGCTGGCGCGTAAATACGCATCGGGTCTGACCGGCGGCAAAAAATATGAGTTGATCACCATGAAGGATTCGTTCCACGGACGCACCCTTGCCACGGTAACCGCCACAGGCCAGGAAAAATTTCATGCCGGATTTGCTCCCTTGCCGACGGGATTTGCCTACGTTCCCTTCAATGATCTCAGTGCCCTGGCGAATGCCGTTACGGAGAAGACCTGCGGCGTCTTGCTGGAACCCATCCAGGGGGAGGGCGGGGTAAGAATCCCTGACGAGGGTTATTTGGCGGGAGTCCGGGAAATCTGCAACCGGCATGGCCTCCTCATGATCCTGGATGAGGTTCAGGTCGGGATGGGGCGGACCGGCACGTTCTTTGCGTACGAAGATTACCGCGTGATCCCCGATATCGTTACCCTGGCGAAGGCCCTTGGCAATGGCTTCCCCGTGGGCGCCATGCTCGCCACGGACGAGGTTGCCGCGGCCTTTACCCCCGGTGACCACGCATCCACGTTTGGCGGCAATCCCCTGGCCATGGCCGCAGCGCTGGCGACGGCGGAGGTTATGATCGGCGAAGGGGTTTTGGAAAATTGCCGGGAGGTGGGCGCCTATTTTCTTGCCCGACTTGCCGGTCTTAAGGATACATACGGTTTCATTCGGGAGATCCGGGGAAAAGGCCTGATCCTGGCGGTGGAACTTGATATTGCCGGCGACGGGATCGTCCGCGGTTGCATGGAAAAAGGGCTTTTAATCAACTGCACCAACGGCACTATCCTGCGCTTTGTTCCTCCCTTGATCATCAGCCGCAAGGATGCGGACCGTGCCGTGGCGATCATCGATGAGGTCATGAAGAAGATATGAACAAAGATCTGATCAGCTTCTATGATCTGGAACCGGCCGATTTTGAGCGTATCTTTGCGACGGCCATGCGCTTGAAAGCGATGCTCCGGGAGGGGAAGGAGCATGCCCCTCTGAAGGGCAAAACCCTGGGGATGATTTTCGACAAATCATCCACCAGGACGCGCATCTCCTTCGAGGTGGGCATCTACCAGCTGGGGGGGATGGCATTGTTTCTGAGCAGCCGCGATACCCAGTTGGGAAGGGGCGAAATCGTGGCCGATACGGCCAGGATCATGTCCCGGTATCTGGACGGGGTCATGATCAGGACCTTTGCCCATGCTTTGGTGGAAGAGTTTGCCCGGTTTGCGCCCATCCCCGTGATAAACGGTCTGACCGATCTTCTGCATCCGTGCCAGATATTAAGCGATCTCTTCACCATCAGGGAAAAAAAGGGGACCTACCAGGGAATAAAAGTAGCCTACGTGGGCGATGGAAACAATATCGCGAACTCCTGGATAGAGGCGGCGGCGAGATTGCCCTTTCACCTTGCCCTTGCCTGTCCCGAGGGCTACGATCCGGATCGTGCAATTTTCGCCAGGGCGGTGGCCGAGGCGCAGGAAGGGGTGGCGCTTCACCGCGATCCCATTCAGGCCGCGGCAGATGCGGACGTGATCTATACGGATGTGTGGACCAGCATGGGGCGGGAGGCGGAGCGTGAGGAACGGACCGCCACCTTCCAGCCCTACCAGGTCAACGCGGAATTGCTTTCCCGGGCGCGAAAGGACGCCATCGTCATGCATTGCCTTCCCGCGCACCGGGGCGAGGAGGTTACGGCGGACGTTATTGACGGGCCCCAATCGGTGGTGATAGATCAAGCGGAGAACCGCCTTCACGTTCAGAAGGCCCTCATGGAAATTTTACTGTAATATCGTAATAAGGAGCGGAACAATCGTGACGCGAGAAATAAAAAAAGTCGTGCTTGCCTATTCGGGAGGCCTTGATACCTCCGTGATCCTGAAGTGGCTGATTGAAACCTATCACTGCGAAGTTATCGCCTTTGCCGCCGACATCGGCCAGAAAGAAGAATTGGACGGACTACGGGATAAGGCGACCGCCACCGGCGCGGCGAAAATATACATCGATGATTTACGCGAGGAATTTGTTCGGGATTTCGTCTTCCCGGCGCTTCGGGCCAATGCCCTCTATGAGGGGACCTATCTCCTGGGTACGTCGCTGGCAAGGCCTCTTATTGCAAAACGACAAGTGGAGATCGCGGCGGCGGAACATGCGGACGCGGTGTCGCACGGGGCCACGGGCAAGGGCAACGACCAGGTGCGCTTCGAGCTGACGTACCTGGCGCTGAACCCGGAAATAACAATCGTTGCTCCCTGGCGGGATGAAAAGTGGAAGTTCGATTCGCGCGAGTCGATGATTGATTACGCGAACAAACACCATATTCCCCTGTCGCTGACGAAGAAGAAACCGTACAGCAGCGACCGGAACCTCCTGCACATTTCTCATGAAGGCGGCATCCTTGAAGACCCCTGGGCCGAACCGCCCGAGGATATGTTTGTCCTGACGGAGTCTCCCGAAGCGGCGCCTGATAAGGCCGCTTTTGTAGAGATCGATTTCGAACAGGGGAATCCCGTGGCGGTGGACGGCGTGCGGATGAGTGCGGCCGCACTGCTGGATCATCTCAACCGGATAGCGGGCGCTCACGGGATCGGCAGGATGGACATGGTGGAAAACCGCTTCGTGGGCATGAAGTCGAGAGGCGTCTACGAAACTCCGGGAGGAACCGTCCTCTGGGCGGCGCACCGCGCGGTAGAGTCCATCACTATGGACCGCGAGGTCATGCTCCTGCGCGATTCCCTCATCCCCCGCTATGCTCAGCTTGTGTACAACGGGTTCTGGTATTCGCCGGAAATGAAGGTGCTGCAGGGATTCGTCGATGAAACCCAGGAGAACGTTACGGGGACGGCGCGCATAAAGCTCTACAAGGGACATTGCAGTGTCACGGGCAGGAAGTCTCCCCGATCACTATATCGGGAAGATTTTGCCACCTTCGGCAAGGAGAACGTTTACGATCAGAAGGATGCAACGGGATTCATACGGCTGAATGCCCTGAGATTGAGGATACAGTCTCTGGTGAAAGAGTAGTTTGTTCTACGGAGAGTCAAGAAATATGGCCAAACAGGGAAAACCGTGGGGTGGACGCTTTCGGGAACCCACGGACGAACAGGTGGAGTTGTTCACCGCCTCAATAGCGTTTGACAAAAGGCTCTACCGTTACGATATTGAAGGGAGCATTGCCCATGCGCGGATGCTTGCCCGGCAGGGCATCATCACCGCCGAAGAAGGGCAGTCCATAATCAATGGGCTTAAGGACGTTCTTGCGGATATGGAAAAAAATACATTTAAGTTTCGTACGGGAGATGAAGACATTCACATGGCCATCGAGAAAGCCCTTATCCGGAAGGTCGGCGAGGTGGGCGGAAAGCTCCACACGGGCAGGAGCCGGAATGATCAAGTAGCGCTTGATGCGCGGCTCTACCTCAGAGATGAAATATGCCGCATCCTCGGACTGATAGCCGTCCTCAAAAAGGCTCTGGTCAGACGTGCCAAAACCGAGCGCAAAACCGTCATGCCCGGTTATACGCATCTGCAAAAGGCGCAGCCGGTGCTCCTTTCCCATTACCTTTTGGCGCACTGGGAAATGTTGGATCGTGACGAGGCGCGCCTCCGGGAGTGTCGGGAGCGCGTGAACGTGATGCCGCTCGGCGCCGCCGCATTAGCCGGAACAGGGTTGCCGATCGACCGCGCCTACACGGCCAGGTTGCTCAAATTTCCCCGGGTCGCCGCAAACAGCATGGATGCCGTGTCGGACCGGGATTTTATCGCCGAATTCGTCTTTGCCGCGTCACTCGCCATGATGCACCTGAGCCGTTTTTGCGAAGACCTCATCGTTTGGTCCAGCGACGAGTTCGGTTTCGTCGAGATGGCGGACGCCTTTGCCACCGGCAGCAGCATCATGCCCCAGAAGAAGAATCCCGACGTGGCGGAGCTTATCCGAGGGAAAACGGCGCGTACGTACGGGAATCTGATGTCCCTGTTGACCCTGCTCAAGGGGCTGCCCATGACCTACAACCGCGATCTCCAAGAGGACAAGGAGCCGCTGTTCGATACGGTGGATGTTCTGAGCTCCTGCCTGACCATGTTTACGGACATGATCGGTCATGTAAAATTTAACCGGGAAGTTATGAAGAGGGGGGCCGAAGGGGGATTTTCCACGGCCACGGATGTTGCCGAGTATCTCGTAGGGAAAGGCGTTCCCTTCCGCGAATCGCACGGCATTGTCGGTCGCCTCGTTGCCTATTGCCTTGAGAAGGGGAAGGAGTTGCCGGACGTGACGATCGGGGAGATGCGCACGTTTTGCCGCGAATTCGAAGAGGATGTGTTTGCCTGCCTGAAAGTTGAAAATGCCGTGAACGCGAAAAATAGTTTCGGGGGCACCTCGGCAACGAGGGTGAGGGGGCGGATTCGAGCAATTGAAGGCTCATCCGCGGGAAAGGGGCGGGGATAGTTTGAGAGACGCCATGACAGCTTTTCCCGTGCGAATCAAGGGGATCCCTTTCTGGACGGCCGTTCTGACGGTTTTTCTGACCGCTCTTTACGGTTGCGGCCTGAAGAGGGATCCCGTGCCTCCGGGCGTGGTTTTGCCTCAGGCGGTTTTAAAACCTGCCGCGCAGCTCACGGAACTGGGGATAAGCCTTACCTGGACCGCGCCGGCGGACGCCGTCGACCTTACGGGATTCAGAATATGGAGAAGTGAGATCGAAGTGGCTGGCGCCGACTGTCCCGGCTGTCCGCGCGACTATACGCTTCTTACAGATCTTCCGCCGGGCGCCAGGCAATTGTCACGGGAAGGCGGAGGGAAGTACCGTTATAACGATTATGCCGTGAGACCGGGGAGACTTTATACCTATCGCATTGCGGCTTGTTATGGATCGGGAATGTGCAGCGAAGCGGCGGACACGGCGGATATTAAATTTAATTAGGATGCTACAAGGAATGCGATGGACGATTTTCAGTACGTAAACGACGAATTGTGGTGCGAGCAGGTGCCGGTTTCGAGAATCGGGAATAAGGTGGGAACTCCTTTTTATCTCTATAGTTACCGCACCATGAGGAACCATTTCCGGGTTTTTGACGGAGCCTTCAGTGCAGTTCCTCATATTGTCTGTTTTGCCCTCAAAGCGAACTCGAATATCGCTGTCCTCAGGTCCTTCGTCAGGGAGGGCGGCGGCGTGGACATCGTTTCGGGGGGGGAATTGTATCGCGCCCTGCGGGCGGGCGCCGATCCGCAGAAGATCGTCTACTCGGGCGTGGGAAAGAGGATCGATGAGATCGAATTCGCCCTTTCTTCCAATATACTCATGTTCAATGTGGAGTCGTCGCAGGAACTGGAAACGATCAACGCTGTTGCGCAGAAGATGGGAAGGAAAGCCGGTATCGCGCTCAGGGTAAACCCTGACGTGGATCCCCAGACCCATCCCCATATATCGACGGGTCTCAAAGAGAATAAGTTCGGAGTCGATATGAAAAAAGCGCGGGCAGAGTACGGCCGCGCCAAGCGCCTCCGGCATATCGACATCAGGGGCATCAGTTGTCACATCGGTTCCCAGGTGACGAAAACCACCCCTTTTGTGGATGCCCTCGGACGCCTGAAGAAACTGGTTGCGCTTTTGAAAAAAGACGGCATCAGGATCAGATACGTTGATCTCGGCGGCGGCCTGGGGATTACCTATAAGAATGAGGAGCCACCCCACCCCACGGCATATGCGAAAGCGGTGATCGGGGCGGCAAAGGAGCTGGACTCAACGTTTATCTTGGAACCGGGAAGGGTTATCGTCGGGAACGCGGGGATACTGGTGAGCAGGGTGCTGTATACCAAAAGCACTGCGGAAAAGAACTTCATCGTCGTCGATGCGGGGATGAACGACCTGATTCGCCCCAGCCTGTATAACTCCTACCATCGCATCCAACCCGTCGTGCGAAGGGGTCAAGAAGATATCGAGGCGGACATTGTGGGACCGATCTGCGAATCGGGCGATTACCTTGCCAAAGGCAGGACGGTTCCCGCGTTTGAGAGCGGCGAGTTGCTGGCGGTGATGAGTGCCGGCGCTTATGGATTTACCATGTCGTCCACCTATAACTCACGGCCGAGAGTGCCTGAAGTGCTGGTGGACGGCGGGCGGTTTCATGTGATCAGGAAGAGGGAACATTATCGGGATCTGACCAGAGGCGAGAAGATTCCCGCGTTTCTCAAAGATTAGGGAGGGCATATGTTTCAGGGAGCCATCGTGGCGATTGTCACGCCGTTTAAAAATGGAAAAATTGATGAAAAGGCGTTGCGGGAACTGATAGACTTCCAGATCGCGCGGGGGACGGACGGAATCGTCCCCTGCGGCACGACGGGAGAGTCGGCGACACTTTCCCACGAAGAGCATGATCGGGTCATAGAGATAACCATCGATGCCGTAAGAAAGAGGGTGCCGGTAATTGCCGGCACCGGTTCAAACAGCACCGACGAGGCCCTGCGCCTGACCAGGCACGCCTACGAGGCCGGCGCCGATGGGGCGCTCGTGGTCTGCCCCTATTACAACCGGCCGAGCCAGGAGGGGATGTACCTGCATTTCAAAGCGATTGCCGAGAGCATTCCCCTTCCCCTCGTCCTGTACAATATTCCGGGCCGCACGGGCGTCAATCTCTTACCCGAGACGGTTGCCAGGCTTGCAGAAATGGAGAATATTGTCGGGATCAAGGAAGCATCGGGCTCCCTGAAGCAGATGAGCGATGTTATCAAGTGTTGCCCCGACGATTTTGACGTTCTCTCCGGCGATGATGTCGTCGTCCTGCCCCTGCTTGCCTTGGGCGGCAAGGGAGTGATTTCCGTCGTATCGAACGTGGCGCCTGCCGATATGGCGGATATGATAGACGCCTTCGATGCCGGTGACCTGACAAAAGCGAGGAAGTTGCATTACAAGATGTCGCCGCTCATGGACATCCTTTTTATCGAGACCAACCCCGTTCCGGTGAAGATTGCCCTGGCCATGATGGGGATGATTGAGGCTGACCTGAGGCTTCCCCTCTGCGGCCTCTCGGAAGGCAACGAGGCGAAATTGAGAAGGACGCTGCAGGATTACGGCCTGATTTAATACGATGATCGGGAAAAGGTGATTTTCATGGTAAAGGCTATTGTTACAGGCGCCGCCGGCCGGATGGGGGGCAGGATCGTAAGCCTCATTGCGACAACCGAAGGCATTGAACTGGCGGGCGCCGTGGAGCGTACGGGGCACGAGTTCATCGGCAGGGATGTGGGCGAGGGTCTGGGACTGGGTAAGACAGGTGTGGTCATTGAAGACTGCCTCGATGGCTGCATCGATCGGGGGGACGTGGTAATCGACTTCACGTTCCACGAGTCATCCGTCGGCCACCTCGAGACGGCGGCCGCAGGGCAGCGCGCCATCGTGATCGGCAGCACGGGTTTTACCGACGGCGAGATGGACAAGATCAGGAGCCTTGCCGTCAAGACGCGCTGCGTTTTGTCCCCGAACATGAGCGTGGGCGTCAACGTCATGTTCAGCATTCTTGATGCGACGGCGGGCATTCTCGGCGATGATTATGACGTGGAGATTTTCGAGGCCCATCACCATCTGAAGAAAGACGCGCCCAGTGGCACGGCAATGAAAATGGCACAGATTATTGCTGCGCGGCTCGGTCGCGACCTGGGCAAGGTCGGCGTTTACGGCAGGCAAGGCATGATCGGGGAGCGGACGAAAGAGGAGATCGGCATCCAGACGCTGAGAGCCGGCGATATTGTGGGCGAGCATACGGTGATGTTCGGCGGCGTCGGCGAGCGGCTGGAATTCATCCACCGCGCCCACAGCCGGGATAATTTTGCGCGGGGCGCAATCCGGGCGGCGAAGTGGGTCGTGGGGCAGGAACAAGGTCTGTACGATATGATGGATGTGCTCGGTCTGAAGAGGAAATAAGAAGTGGTGGCAGACGGACGAGAGACCATCTGTTACGTGGGTATAGGTTCCAACCGGGAATCTCCCGCCGACCGCTGCCGGGAGGCGATACGGCGCATTGCGGCCGCCAGCGGGATCAAGGTGATGCGCAGCTCTTCCCTGTACAGGACGGAACCGGTCGGCCTTGCGGCGCAGGAATGGTTCATCAATGCCGTGATCGAGGTCAGGACGGCACTTGGCGCCCGTGATCTCCTGGTCGGTCTCCGGCGCATCGAGGATGACATGGGGAGGGTGAGGGGACCTAAGTGGGCCCCCCGGATCATCGATCTTGATATCCTTTTTTATGGTCAGGACGTCATGGATGAGGCGGACATGGTGATTCCCCACCCGGAACTCCACAAAAGAAGATTTGTTCTGGCGCCGCTCAATGAAATTGCCTCCTATGTAATTCATCCGGCATTTGGAGTCTCCGTGGGAGGATTGCTCGACAGACTGGAAGATCGCAGCGCCGTGGAACCCTATACGGTGTGACGGGGTGGGGCCAGAGGAATGATACGGGTAATTATTTATGGGGTTTTATTTTATTGCATTTACCGGGTGGTGGTGTTTCTTCTCCGTCCCCGGGAAGTGCAATCCGGCAGTTCGGGAAAAAATGATGTGCCCGCACCGGGAGAGGACCTTGTGGAAGACCCCTGCTGCCATACGTACATACCCGTCAGCAGCGCCTGCAAATTTCTTTACGATGGAAGGCCGGTTTATTTTTGCAGTCAGAAATGCCTGGATGAATACCGGTCACGGAGGGGACGGTAATTATTTTGTTCGTGAATTATTCACGGTGGCGCAGATGGATCATAAATCAGTCAAAAAACCGGGGGTGTTATGAAATTCTTCATTGATACGGCAAATATCGAAGAGATTAGGGAAGGACTCAAACTGGGAATGGTGGATGGCGTAACCACCAACCCGTCCCTGGTTGCGAAGGAAAAAAGGGGATTCGACGATCTCATCAGGGAGATATTGACGATTGTCGAAGGCCCGGTGAGTCTTGAGGTGATAAGCCTGGAAGCGGGCGGCATGCTGGAGGAAGGGAGAAAACTGGCAAAACTGGGCGATCAGGTGGTTGTCAAGGTGCCCATGACGACGGAGGGGTTGAAGGTCACCAGGATTTTTGCCGGGGAAGGAATTCGCGTAAACCAGACGCTTGTTTTCTCGCCGCTCCAGGCGCTGATGGCGGCGAAGGCGGGTGCGGCCTACGTGAGCCCTTTTGCGGGCCGGCTTGACGACATATCTCATGACGGCATGGAGATTGTGGAGCAGATCATCGCGATTTTCGATAATTACGATTTCGATACGGAGGTCATCGTGGCCAGCGTTCGGCATCCGCGCCACGTTCTTGAGGCGGCCCTTATGGGCGCCGATATCGCGACCATTCCCTTCAAGGTGATCGCCCAGTTGGCGCATCACCCGCTCACCGATAAGGGGATCGAGATGTTTTTGGCGGATTGGAAGAAGGTTCCAGGAAAGTAATCCAGAGGTTTTTTATGTTCGATTCTCTTTTGAATGTGCTTAACAGGATGACGACGGCCCCGGAAAAAAGGGAGATGATCAACCTTCCCAATGCCATAACCCTGCTCCGGGTGTGCATATTGCCCGTGCTTTTTCTTCTTCTTCTTGCCCCCGGAAGAGTGTGGAGCCTTGTCATTGCCGTCCTTTTCATCATGGCGGCATTGACCGACCTGCTTGACGGGTACGTAGCGAGGAAATACCATATCGTCACGTCCATAGGTAAATTTCTGGACCCCGTGGCGGACAAGCTCATCGTGAATACGGCGATGATCCTGATGATTCCTATCGGCCGTATCCCTGCCTGGATCGTGGCCGTTATTATTATTCGGGACTTTATCGTGGATGGAATCAGGACGATTGCTTCCGACCGGGGGATCGTCATTGATGCCAGTCGTCTGGGGAAGAAGAAAACCCTTTGTCAGATATTTGCCGTTTCCGCGCTTATCATTCATTATCCCTTCATCGGCGCCGATGCACATGTGGTCGGGATGGTGATTCTCTTCATAGCCCTTTTCCTTACCGTCTATTCGGGAGTCGATTACTTTCTGAAGTTTTACCGGATGATGATCGGGAACAAATAAGTTTTTGGTTGACAAAGAGATATTATTTGCTATAGTCGGCGCCTAATAAAAGCGGGCGTAACTCAGCGGCAGAGTGCCACCTTGCCAAGGTGGACGTCGACGGT
>CAZTLA010000075.1:0-14776 GCA_964614365.1 uncultured Syntrophales bacterium
ATGCTCCCTTCGTAAACGAGAGCGTCAACGTTCTCCTCGATATGGTGACGCTGGGGTCGGACCCGCGCATTTCCGACCGCATTCAGTGATCCGGCCCGACCAACTTTGCCGTTAATTATTTTCCCGTATGCTGGGGGTTGGAATAAGCTGAAAGAACGGAAAGACAATGCCGACATTCTCGCCATCTTGATTGCGGATTGGAATTATCTCTTCAACACCGCGATAACATCCGCACGGTTGCCGGTGACCACGGGCTGCTGCTCCGTGCCGGTGAGCCGCCGGGCCATGCAGGGCACCCGTTCTTTCAGGGAGGCGTCCATCTCGCCCACCGTGATCCTACCGTTCCGGTCCGCATCGGCCTCGCCCTGCAGGCCTTTCAGGAAGTAATAGGTAAAGAGGGAGTGCTTCTTCTCGCGATACCAAGTGGAAACCTGATCGACGACGGCGCTGGTGATCAGCACGGCATTGGCCGGCCCCCGGAATTCTTTCTTCACCTTTACCAGTGCCGGGCTGACGTTTTTAAAGCGGAACAGCCTTCCCCGGTAGTCGCGCTCGCCGCCAAAGAACTCATTGAACTTGCTCAAGGGCGCATCCTCGGCATAGAGGATATTGGCCGGATCGTAACCCACGGTCCGGATCAGGTACTCCTTCATAACCTGGGCGTCCCGGTTGGCGAAGTCCACGTTCGGCGAACCGGAGGCGGCATGGTTGCGGTTCCCGATGATCACGGCCACGTCAAACTTGCCGGCCTTCTGTCCCTCGGGGATATTCATGTCCACATCAACGGAAAGGCCCCCGGCCGGTTGAATATCGCCTTGCTTCGGCGCATCCTCGCCTTTCACGACGACCTCTTCGATTTTTTTTCTGCGCGGCATTCATGACGAGGGCGAGCGCTTTCTCGGTCTTGAACCGGGGACGGGCCTCGCCAAGGCTAACGGTCACCGGGATCTTCTCGCCGTCGCCGATGCGGTTGTTCGTATAGAACATGAATTTGAAGTCATTGAACTTTCCCGAAGGAAGTCCGCCCAGTTCAAAATGCGTCAAGCTGTCGTCGGCGACAAAGATATTCTGCCCCAGCTTCACATCGGCAAAGACTTCCCGTGCGTCGCCTTGGCCGACGTTCTGCACCCGCACCGTCAGTTCCACGATCTCCATGGGCTCCACCCGGCCGTTGCCGTTCTGGTCGTTCACCCCCATATCGGCCACGACCAGCTCGGGCGGTGCAAAGGCCTTCGTCCGGAAAGAAACCTTCAGCGGGTTGGGATCGAAGCCGTTTGCCTCCCGGATGTCCACCGCCAGGCTGACGCCGGTCGTCGGCAAATCCTCCGTGGCCGTAAGGGGGATTTCTTTTTTCACCGATCCGCCGGCAGGCACCGTCCCGACGAGGATAGTTCACTCGAAGGCGAGGCCCTTAATCTTCGGCTGGATATTGAGTTCCGCCCGGCAATCGAAGGCATCCCCTTTGCCCCGATTCTGGAGAGTGATGATGAGTTTCCCCGTCTCCCCGGCATCGAGGATGTTGTTCCCCGAGGGCTCGGCAAATTGCACCGCCGCCGCCAGATTCGGCGGCACGGGGGAAACGGTGACCAAGAGACTGCCCCGCTCGGCAGAGGCAGTTGTCGCCAGCAGCAGAATGATTGCCGCAATGAACGCCTTCTGTATGTTCACAATCCACCTCCCGGAATATCTCGTAGGAATGTAGGGTGCGTTAGGCGGCAGCCGTAACGCACCGAATAAAGGCGGTGGATTACGCTTCGCTAATCCACCCTACTACAAACCCACCCTACTGTGCGACCACTTCGTAGGGGAGGGTGGCCTCTTCCACATGGTCGGCCACCTCCGACGGCTTCCGGAAAAACTCGTTGAAGCCCAGGGGCTCTGTCCCCGGAAAGATATCCCTGATACTGATGTCCCGCGCCCGGTCCCAGGCAACAACCAGAAAGGCCTCAGCATCCTTCTGATGGCCCGGCAGGGTCTGCATTTCCAGCGCCACCGCGGCATCCCTGGCGGGAAAGACAAGGTCTTTGCCGGCGTCGAGGACGTTATTCGTCTCATGGGCATTGGGGAAAATCAGGGAAACCCGATCATCGGCCATGATGTTAAAAATGGCAAGTCCGGCGTCTTTCCTCGCATTGAGAGTGATTCGAGCCTGCTCGCCCTTTCGGAAAGTCGCGCTGCTGAGCTTTGCCCGGAGGCCGAGGGCCGGCGCCTTTTTTCGGGGCACGTACACATCGGCAACGATGCGGACCCGGTATTCCGGAATGGGGGCGTGGAGGAGTCCTGCTGATACTGGCCGAGGGGCAGCCATGTAACCTTCTCGCCGACGATGAAGCCCCGCGCATAGGTCTTGATGAAATCGGCGGCGACGGTGAAGTTGGTCACGAGCGTGCCGGAGGTCACGGCGATGCCGGCCGCCTGTTCGATGGCCGCCACCCGGGCCCGCTGGAGGGCCGTCGATTGGGACTGCTCCGCGCTCATGTCCATGATGGCGCAGGCGCCCTCTGCCGGGATACCTTTTTTGATTTCGCCGGTCCGTTCCGGTTTTTCTCCGGCATGGCCGGACCCAAGGGCACACAGAAAGAAAATGGATAAGAAGACGATGATATACCGGTGCGTTTCATGTTTCCCCCAAAATCATCCAAGGATCTAATAGAGCAAAATGGTGGATATTTCAAGATTTTTATTAGGTTTCGGTGCCTTACGCTTCGCTAACACACCCTACAGGTTATATGTCGTAGTCTCGTAGGGTGCGTTAGGCGGCACGCCGTAACGCACCGAGTATGACGGTGGATTACGCTTTGCTAATCCACCCTACGTGTTAGAAGTCGTAGTCGAAAATGTTCCGCTGTCCACCGTCAGGGCGAGGGAGCCTCGTTTTCTGGCGGGATCGGCAGAGAGGGTGATGGTTTTCAATCCGAAGCGTGTTTTCAGTAATTGGAGGTTTTTATTTTTCCGGCCACGAAAATGGGAAATATCCCGGGAAGACAGGGCAAACGATGCATCCATGCCGCTGCTTTTTGCAGACGACAACAGGGAGACTGCCATATCAAGAAACAGCGATTCTTCTACCAGGGAGCGGAAGGCGGGGTGAAACGGACCGGCTATGACGCCGCCCGCCGCTTCCAGTTCGGCGGTCGTCTGGAGGCCGATCCTGATGACGGGAATGCCGGCGGCGGCGAACCTCCTCAGCGTCTCTTTGCAGGTTTCAACGGCCTCAGTCATGGTCATGGGTTCGTACTCTCCCCGCGCATAGGCATCCGCGAGTGGCGTGTCCGGAAGGACGAGTGTGGGATGAATCCTCACCGCATGGGGATGGAGCGCGATGGTCTCCCGGACCGTGAAGGCGAAGCGTTCTGCAGTATCTCCGGGCAACCCTGCCATGAGGTGCACTGCCGTCTCGAAACCCCGCTCTTTCAGCAGTGTTACCGCCCTGATCACGTCGGAGGCGGTGTGGCCGCGTCCGGAGCACTCCAGGACATCGTCTACAAGTGATTGGGCGCCGATTTCCACCGTGTTGACGCCGAATTCTTTGAGAAATGCTACGCGAGCGTCATCGATATAGTCGGGCCTCGTGGAGATCCGGATGCCCTCCACCACGTCGAGCCTTACAAAGGATCGCGCCATGTCCAGGAGTTGGGCCTGGTAATCCCGCTCCATGCCCGTGAAGCTGCCGCCGTAAAAGGCGATCTGGACGGACTCGTTCTTTTTTGCGGTAGCGAGATGGGCATGCACCGTTTTCCGGAAGGCTTCCGCGGATATCTTCTCCTGGTAATTGGCGGCAGTTTTTTTCACCTTGCAGAATACGCAGCGGTTTTGGCAGCCGCCGTGCATGACAAAGAGGGGGATGATCATGGATTGCTCGTTTCGTGCTCCGGGAGGGCAGTCTTTTCCAGTTCCTCGATGGCCGTTTTCGCCGCCTGCTGTTCCGCTTCCTTCTTGCTTTTGCCCGTGCCGGTGGCTACGATCGCGTCCGCAAGGGAAAGCCGGACGGAGAAGATTTTTTCGTGGTCCGGGCCCTCTTCGCTGATCAGGGTGTAGCGGGGCAATCCCTTGAACCGGGTCTGGCTCATTTCCTGGAGCGTCGTTTTGTAGTCCTGGTACGAGGCGGTTTTTCCCTCTTCGATGAGGGGTTCGAATATCTCTCTGATAAATTCCTGTGTTCTTTCAAAGCCGGAATCGAGATAGAGGGCCGCAATGATCGCTTCGAAGGTATTGGAGAGGAGGGAGCTTTTCGTCCGCCCCCCCGTGCTTATCTCTCCCCTGCCCAGGAGCAGGTAATCGCCCAGATTGAACTTCCGGGCCAGTTCCGCCAGCGGCTGCTCATTCACCACGGAAGCCCTGAGCTTGGAGAGTTGCCCCTCCGTGTAGTCGGGGAATTTTTTCATGAGCAGGTCGCTTATGCACACTCCCAGGACCGCGTCGCCAAGGAACTCGAGCCGCTCGTTGTCCCTGCAGTCCGCATCGGGGTTTTCGTTTACGAACGAGCTGTGGGTGAGGGCGTTATCCAGAAAGCCCCTGTCGTGGAAACGGCAGGAAAGGGCGGCTTCGAGTTCTCTGAGCGCAGCCAGTCTTTCTTCAGTCATGCACGATCCTCCCGAAGAGCTTCCCGTCCCGGTATTCCTCCGGCACGACGGATGCGATTCGATTTACCTGTTCCACTGCGGCGTTCGTTGCGACCACCGGGATGTAGTTGCCGGAGAACCCCTGCAGGCAGCCCGTTTTCCGGTCTTTCCTGCCTTCGATGAGCACGGTCAGCTTCTTCCCCTTGAATCGTTCGGCAAACAGCGCCCGTTTCTTTTTTCCCAGGTCCCTCAGCATTTCTCCCCGTTTCTTTTTCTCCCGTTCCCCAACCTTCCCCGGCAGGTTTGCGGCGGGTGTTCCCGGCCGTTCCGAGTAGGGGAAGACATGGAGGTAGGCGATGGGGAGTTCCTCGATCAGTCTTGCCGTGTTTGAAAATTCCTTTTCCCCTTCGCCCGGAAATCCTACCATGACGTCTATCCCGATGGCAACATCGGGGATGGCATGGACAATTTTTTCCACAAGGTTCTTGAAGAATCCCGCATCATAATCCCGCTTCATCAGTGTCAGGATCCGGCTGTCGCCGCTCTGGAGGGGAATATGGAAGTGCCGGCAGAGGTGTTTCGCCCCTTGCATCAGGGCGATCAGATCGGCGGCAATCTCCGCCGGTTCCAGGGAGCTCAGGCGCAACCGTTCCACCCGTTCGTTTTTTTCCACGTTTTCGAGGATGCGGAGAAGACTGGATGGCGGGGTCAGATCCTGCCCGTAGGCCCCCAGGTGAATGCCCGTCACCACTACTTCCCGGTAGCCCGCCGCGGTGAACGCGTCCACGCGGCGCATGATCTCTTCCTCCGGGAGGCTTCTGCTTTTCCCCCGTGCATAGGGCACGATGCAGTAACTGCAAAAAGCATTGCATCCGTCCTGGATCTTCAGGAATCCCCGCGTGCGGCCGGGAAATGTTTTTGCCTCAAGGGGGGACATTTCCCTGATCCGGAAGATATCGCCCACCAGAACGCGAGGCGGGGCAAGGGGTGGAGCCGGGGGAATGCCGTCGACCATTTGCCGGAGAAGGTCCGGAATATTTTCCTTCTCGTGCGTACCCGCAACGATGGTGACCCCCGGGATGCGGGCTACGTCCTCCGGCGCCGTCTGGGCGTAACAGCCGGTGACGATCACGGCAGCGTCGGGGTTGTTCCGTGTTGCCCGCCTGATGAGCTGCCGGGACTGGTAGTCGGTCTTCCCGGTCACGGTACAGGTGTTGATAATATAGCAGTCCGCCGGATCGGTAAAGGGCACGAGGGAGAAATCCCCTTCGCGAAGGGCGTCCATGATCCCCGCCGATTCATACTGATTTACCTTGCAGCCGAGCGTCGCCACCGCCACTTTCATTGTTACCATACCTTTCTTCCCATGTCCGGATGGACACTAAATGGCGCACTACAGTTTGTCAAGGTGAAACAGGGGGTCATCCGAACGGAAAAGGATAGCCGCACGATTCTTCCCCGCGGAGGACAACCTCAAAAAAAGGACGGCTGGATTTTAACTCGTTTTTACGGTAAGTGTAAGGTGAAGGGATGCAATCAATCTCGGCGGTTTGAAGGACCGGTTTATGGAACAGGCCGTGCAACTCTTACATTATGGCAGGGCGCGTTAGCGACTTCATCGCGTAACGCACCTTCTTCTCCCGTATCAGGCAAGGAGTTTTGATTATGGCTGATCTCACGCATTACCTCTCTACCCACCCTCTGGCAACCATGGCGTTGGGTTTTATCGTGCTTCTGCTCGGATACTTCCTCTTTAAGCAACTCATAAAAATGGCGATCTTGTCGATTATCGTTCTTCTGGCGCTGGGCGGCTATTTCTATTTCAAGTATCCGGGACACACCTGGGAACACATGAAAGATACGCTGCAAAAGGCCCGGACGGGCGCGCGCGGAATAGTCGAGAAGGGAAAGGAAGCCTATACAGCAGGGGGAAAACTCCTCAAGCAGGGAAAGGAACTGCCCGGATATATGAAGAAAGCCCTGGATAACGATATGGTAGACGAGAAGTGATGCGCGTGCTGCCGGATTCAGAAGCTTTCAGGCACTACTCACCTCTTTCTCCGTCTTCCCGCCCTTCAGGACTGGTTGCAGTATATTTCTTGACATGCTTTTTACTTTCCCCTACATTCCCTCAGTCGTTTGGCGGGTTCTTATCACACAACAAAGGACTTCTTCATCGTGCTGACGCGGGTACTGTTCACCTTACTGCCGATTCTCTTTTCTCTGACGCTTTTCCTGAGCGCGGGTCTGTTGTTTCTCGTCGAACCGATGATTGCCAAGATGATCCTTCCCCGGCTGGGGGGCACGCCTGCCGTCTGGAACACCTGCATGATGTTCTTCCAGGCGGTGCTCCTCGCGGGCTACGGCTACGCCCATCTCTCCGGCAGTAACGTCCGGATAAACCGGCAGATCATCCTTCATGTCCTTCTTTTTGTCGCAGCATGCGTTGTCCTGCCGATTGCCCTTCCCCGGCAGTGGCTGCCGACTTCCGAGGGAAGTCCGATCGGCTACGTCCTTTTCCTTCTTCTCGTTTCCGTCGGGCTGCCCTTTTTCGTCCTTTCATCCAATTCACTCCTGCTTCAGCGATGGTTTGCCGACACCCGTCACCCGTCGGCAAAGGACCCCTATTTCCTCTACAGCGCAAGCAACCTCGGCAGCATGCTGGCCCTGATCAGCTACCCCACGTTGATAGAACCGTACTTCCGGCTTGCCGAGCAGAGCCGCCTATGGTCCATTGGATACGTCGTCCTATTGGCATTTACCGCGTTTTGTGCATGGCTCACCAGGAAATATCCGCCGGCCGGCCCGAATGAAGAGAGGGGAAACGGGAATAGCGAGGCAGATGCATGCGCTGCCGATGATTCTCGGCTGACGTTCCGGGAGCGGAGCAGGTGGGTCCTCCTTGCCTTCGTGCCGTCGAGCCTGATGCTCGGGGTGACGACTTACCTGAGCACGGACGTGGCCGCCATTCCGCTTTTCTGGATCATTCCGCTCTCGCTTTACCTGCTTTCCTTCATCATCGTCTTTGCCAGGATTCCGGCCATCGTGCACAAAGTCATGGTGCTGCTCCTGCCTCTTTCGGTCACTGCCCTTATCTTCGTAAGCTACTCCAATCTCTCTATCCCGAAGTGGGTTATTTTCATCTTCCATCTGGTGAATTTCTTCGTCTGTTGCATGGTCTGCCACGGAGAAATTGCGCGGTCAAGGCCGGCGACAAAACATCTGACGAAATTTTATCTCCTGATCTCCGTCGGCGGCGTGCTCGGCGGCGTGTTCAATGCCCTTGTTGCGCCGGTTGCCTTCAACACCGTTTTGGAATATCCCCTTGTCCTGGTTCTCGGCGCCCTGCTCCTGCCCGTCCGGAAAGGGGAAAAATTGTTCGATCAGGGGATTTGGCGGAGGTTCTGGAAAGATGGTATCCTTTATATCGGAATCCCGCTCGTGCTCGTCCCGCTCACCTACTGGTCCACAAATAAGTTGAGCACGGGGGACATGCATCTTGAGACGATTGCCGCTTTCTTGCATGTGGAAAAAAGAACACTCTTTCTCATTATTGTCTATGGATCCCTTATTCTGCTTTGCAATGGATTGGTTTTCCTGAAAAGACCGTTGCTCTTCGGAATCGGCATCGCCGCCCTCCTGATGACCCTGGTGGTGTCAAACGACATCGATCGGGATATCGTCCACCGGGAGAGGAGCTTCTTCGGTGTTCTCACGGTAGAACGGGATTCAGACGACGAATTCATGAGTCTTCACCATGGTACGACGCTGCACGGCAAGCAGCGGGTCGCATCTCTCAGGCGCTTTGAACCGCTAACCTACTATCATTCCAAGGGGCCGGTAGGGCGGGTTTTTGCCGAGTTCAGCGGAGACAGGAAAAAGTCCCGCATTGCGGTCACCGGTTTGGGTACCGGCACCATTGCCGCGTATGCGGGGGAAGGGCAGACGATAGATTTCTACGAGATCGACCCGGCGGTAAGGATGATCGCAATCAGCTCCTGGTACTTTTCCTACTTGAACGATTGTCAGGCCAAATGGAATATCATCCTGGGCGACGCCCGGCTGACTATGGAGAAGGCCCCTCCTCATTCCTATGGAATCATTATACTCGATGCATTCAGTTCGGATGCAATTCCGGTGCACCTCCTGACAAAAGAAGCGGTCAATCTTTATTTTTCCAAACTGAGTCAGGATGGAGTTCTGCTGTTTCACATTTCGAACCGATATGTGGACCTCGCTCCGATCCTGGGCAAACTGGCCGAGGAGAACAGGTTTGCCTGCATGATATGCAGCGATGATGAGGACGCGGGGGAGGAGAAGAGCGCCTCCACCTGGGTGCTCCTTGCACGGAAGAAAACGGATTTCGGCGATCTGATCCGCAGCGACGCCTGGGAAAAAATCACGCTTCAGGGACGCGTGAAGGTCTGGACCGACGATTTTTCCGACATCCTTTCGGTGTTCAAGTGGTAGGAAACAAGGATCGGCTGAACCATTGAGAAAGGAGAAAACCGGGAGTGAGGGGTTTATTGCGGTAACGCAATTTACGCAGAGACAGGGATGGGAAGGAAGATGAACAGGAAAAGGATTCACCCAAAAGACCGTGAATGTTACTGGAATCCCGTTCTCGAAACCTTGCACCCGGAGGGTCTGAAAGACCTGCAGTTAAAAAAATTCAAAAGAATCCTGCGCTGGGGTTACGACCATTCGAAAATGTACCGGCGGTTGTATGATGCCGCCGGGGTGAAACCGGAAGAGGTAAAAACCTGGCGCGACGTGAGAAACGTTCCCCTGCTGGAGAAGGAACACTACCGCCAAGCCCAGGCCCGGGATCCCTGGCCTTACGGGGATTCCCTGTGCCTGCCTCTGGAGCAGATCTCCACGTACCACCAGACCAGCGGCACCACGGGCCAGCCCATTTATCAGCCCGACTCCTGGCAGGACTGGGAGTGGTGGACGGAATGCTGGTCCTATATCATCTGGGCGCAGGGATTCAGGAATACGGATCGGGTGTACATCCCTTTCGGGTATAACGTGTTTATCGCCTTCTGGGCCGGGCACTATGCCTGTGAAAAGGTGGGATGTGAAGTGGTATCGGGCGCCATGCTGGGCACCGAGGAGCGGATACTGAAGATGCGGGAGTTGAAAACGACCGCCTTCATGGCCACGCCCACCTATGTGCTGGGCATGGCGGACACCAGCAGGCGCAAGCTGGGCATCGATCCCCGCAGCCTGGGCATAAAGAGGATCTTGTGTGCCGGGGAGCCGGGCGCCAGCATACCCACCACGAAGAAGAGAATGGAAGATGCATGGGCCGCCGATGTATTCGATCACGTGGGGGCCACGGAGATCGGGGGCTGGGGCTACGAGTGCCTTTTCAAACCGGGCGGCATCCATGTTAACGAAGGGATGTTCCTGCTGGAACTTCTCGACCTGGAAACGGGAGAACTTATCGAAGAGTCGGACAGGTTGGGCCGGATCGTTATTACCGCCTTTGACCGGTTGGCCCAGCCCTGCATCCGTTTCGACAGCAAAGACACCGCCATGTGGGGCGAGGCCTGCGACTGCGGGCGGACGTTCCGGGTGCTCAAAGGCGGCATCCAGGGGCGTACCGACCATATCACCAAGGTAAAAGGCGTCCTGTTCTGCCCCACCGCAGTGGAAGACGTGGTGCACTGCATGCCTGCCCTGGGCAATGAGTACGAATTGATCGTCGACCGGGATAACGACATCGATACCATCACCCTGAAATTTGAGATTGCTCCCGGGTATGAACAAGGGGAGACAGAGCTGAAGGGGGAACTGGCCCGGCAACTGAAGCTGAAAACGAACCTCAACTATAACCTCGAATGCCGGCCCTTCGGCACGCTGAAGAGATACGAGGTCAAGGCAAAGCGGTTTACCGATATGCGAAAAAAGGAGAAAGGCGGTGGGAAAAATGGTCAGCCGTGATGAGATGGAGGGGCTTGCCGGCAGAATCTCTGCCGTCAAACGGGAACTCGTGGAGTTGAAAACGGCGGGGCGGGGATTCAACTGCATAGACAGGAATGTAGAGCGTGCGCTCGCGTGCGTGAAGATGCTGGAACTCGAAATAAACGATGTGGTGGAGTATGTATAATAGGGGACAGCCACTAATTCTTGTTGACAGTCGAAAAAGAGAAATGTATTGATTCTTCCATTATGGCTCGTTTACCCCGGATAGTAGCTCCCTGTTATCCTCATCACATCGTTCAACGCGGCAATCGCCGGCTTGACGTATTCTTTACGGATGAGGATCGGCTAACGTATTTGGACCATATAAGGATTGCCTGTCAGCGATATGGCGTTGCGATATTGGCATACTGCCTGATGAGCAATCATGTTCACTTTGTTGCTGTTCCCTCAGAGATAGATTCGCTGGCTCGATGTTTTTCAGAGGCGCATGTTCGATATACAAGGCGTATTAATTATCGAGAAGGCTGGAAAGGGCATTTATGGCAGGCGCGGTTTGGCTCCAGCGTGCTTGATGAGAATCATTTGATAGCGGCAGTACGTTACGTAGAACGGAATCCGGTGCGGGCGGGCATTGTAAAGGAAGCCTGGGAATACCCCTGGTCAAGCGCAGCTTTCCATATCGGCAAGGTGCAGGAGGCTGGGATTATCAGTTCAGATAATATGCTCAAGGAATTGATTGGAGACTGGAAGACGTATTTGAGGGAACAGGATGAACGTGGCTTTGTGGAATCCGTTCGTAGGGAGTCATTCGTCAATCGACCTTTGGGTGATGCGGCATTTATCAATGTTCTTGAGGAACAGTTTCAATTAAGATTGTCGAGAGGTAAAGCCGGAAGACCAGCCAAAATAAAAGATATGGCTAAATAACCAGTGGCTGTCCCCTATTATCCAATTTTCAAAGAGCAGTATCAATGTTTACGCGGCTTGCAGACTGCATTTTTCAGGACGGACTTATTATATTTCGATTGGTCGCCATTTATACGGAAGGTGGCACAATGATTGCGTAACAGAACAATCAGCATACGCGCACGGGGGAATTCGTGTGATTTTCACAAGGAGGATTTTCTTATGGCATCGATAAGGGAGTTTATCGAACTTCTGGACAAAAGGGGGCAGTTCCTGAAAGTAAATCGACCGGTAAGCGGACAGGAAGCGGCGGCTATCGTCTGGGAACTAAACGAACGCAGAGGCCACGCGATCTGGTTTAAAAGCGTTGACGGTTCAAAGGTGCCGATGGTCGCGAACCTCTTCGGAGAGTTTTCGAGGATGGCGCTGGCCCTGGGGCTTCCTGAAGATTCCACGCCGAAGGCGATCAGGGATTATTATGCGGGGGTCATGCGCGAAAAAACAAAGTGGATAAAGCCGGTGATGGCGGCAACGGGCCCGTGCAAAGAGGTGATCATCAAGGGCGACGAGGTGGACCTGACTAAGTTCCCGATTGTCAAATGGGCGCCTTTGGACGGCGGACCGTATATAACGCTTAATGGTACAATCAGTAAGGATCCGGCGTTGGGAAGAAATATCGGCATGTATCGCGTTCATGTCATAGACAAAAACACAACGGGCATCATGTCGTTGTCGATGCAGGACATCGGCATTCACCTGGCCAGAGCGCGTCAGCGAGGCGAGGCCTACCTGGAGGTGGCAGTGGTAGTCGGGATGTCGCCGGGTCAGTATTGCGCGGCTACGACAAAAATGGCATCAGTTTCCGAGGATGAATATGCCTTGTCGGGAGCTCTCTCCGGACAGGCTGATAAGCTTGTGCGGTGTGAAACGATTGATGTGGATGTGCCGGCTGACGCCGAGATCGTGATTGAAGGACATCTTTGCCATGGGGAACCGCTTACCGAGGGGCCGTACGGCGAATGGATGGGATATTACGAGGAATCGATGATAACCCCCACGTTTCATGTAACGTGCATAACCCACCGGAAGGATCCGGTCTTTGTGACAGGTTCAATGGGGCATCAGTATGGTGAGGGCGAGGTGTTTCGCTACCTGCCCATACAGGGTAATTTCTACAATGTTCTTCGCAATAGCGTTATCGGTTTCAGAGATTGCTATCTTCCCTTGCAGGGAAGGGGATACAAGGCCGTTGTACAAATTGAAAAGCGTTATCCCGGCTGGGCCAAACAGGCCATCTATGCGACACTATCGGCGGGGTACGGCTGCTCGAGCGTGAACTGGGTTACGGTAGTTGACGAGGATATCGATATTTTCAACGCCGAGGAAGTTTATTTCGCAGAAGCAACCCGGGTTGATCCGGAATTGGATGTTATCGTCTTTCCCGGCCAGGGGGTGTATCCGCTGAGTCCGGCGGCGCGCCTGAGATATGAGGCAAAAGACCTGGGCCACGCGCAGGGATTCACGGAATTTGCCTGGTGTTCAAAGATCGGCATTGATGCGACGGCCAAGAAAGCCGACGAACTGAGGCGCCCGACGCCTCAACGGGTCATGCCGGACCTTGAAACGTTGGCCGCGGTTCGCGCCGGGTGGAATACGTACTTCACGTAAGGACAGGATTGCCGCATGGAAGAGCATGTGCATATCGACTGGGAAGCGGACAGGATCGGACGCGACAGAATTATCACGATTCAGGAGCAGCGGCTTGAGGACTTGTTGCTCAGGGCATGGAACCATGTTCCTTTCTATCAAAGAATATGGAAGCAATATGGGTTTTCACCCGATCAGGTAAGGAGTTTCGATCATCTCGACAAAATCCCTTTTGTCACGAAGAAAAATATTGCCGAGAGCATGGAAAAGTTCCCTCCCTTCGGCGATTATCAGGGCAACTTCCCGGCCGTCAGGGTTCAAGCCTCTACCGGCAGCACCGGTAAGCCCAAACCGATCTTTCATACCGGAAATGATTGGAACAACATAGCCGCCCTGTGGGCGAGGCGACTGCGGGCGCATGGCATCGGTTCCCAGGATATTGTACAGATCGCATTCGCCTACACCCTATTTATTGTGGGATTCACCTCCACCGAGGGGCTTATGAAGCTGGGTGCGATGGTCGTGCCCACCGGGAGCGGCGCCATGACCCCCTCGGAGAGGCAATTGCAAATAGCCCACGACTGGGGTGTGACCGTCTTTGGCTGTACCGGCTCCTATCTGCTCCATCTGGCCGAGGTGGCAAAGCACATGGGATTCGAACCGCGCAAGGACTTCAATCTGCGCATTTCCTTCCATACCGCCGAGCCGCTTACCTCGGAGATGCGCAAAGAAATACAGGAGCTCTGGGGTTGTAAGGCCTACGACGATTACGGAAGCGTGGAAACGGGGGCGCCGACCTTTGAGTGCGAAGCCCAGAACGGACTTCACGTAAATGAAGATGCGTATATATTTGAGATTGTCGATCCGAACACGGGAAAGCCCGTGCCGGACGGCGTGGAAGGCGAACTGGTCGTCACGACGCTGTTCAAGGAATCGGCGCCTTTTATTCGCTATCGCATTGGCGACATCACCTCATTCATGACGGATACGTGCGCGTGCGGCAGGACGTTCAAACGCATGAGACCCGTCCGGGGCCGCGTGGACGACATGATAAAAGTGAAGGGGGTGGCAATCTACCCCCTTGATTTTGAACCGTCCATAAAAAAATGCGGGGTATTCGGCTCTGAATATCTGGTAAAGGTATGGAAGGACGGGCGCCAGGACCGGGTAAAGGTGTTGGTGGAATTCCTGGGACCGGAAGAGGATAAGGAAAAATCGCAGGAACTTGCGGTAGACCTGCATAAGGCGCTGGGTTTGCGTTGCGAGGTGGAGACGTTATCTCGGGGAGAGATAAAAAGAATGTTGGGTGCGGAAAAAAGAATCAAATACAAGAGGATCCTGGATCTCAGGAAATGAGGTTGCCTCTTGCATAACGAGGTCAGGCAACACCGAAGAAGGGGGATGTGTTAAATAAGAAATAAAGTGCCCAAGTAGTTGCAAAGAGTAAAACCAATCTTTTAATAAAGGAGGCAACGGATATGCTCTCGAAATGGGGTTCCCGTTTAGTCGTCATTTTGTTTCTCCTCTTTCCTCTTTTTTTCTTTTCCGGACCAAGTATGGCAGCCTTTCCTGAAAAACCAGTCACACCAGTTGTCCCGTATGCCCCTGGAGGGGGGTATGATATGCTGGTCAGGGCGGTTGCCCCTCATGCGGAGAAACATTTGGGTGTGTCGGTAAATCGGGAAGATCATCCGTCAACTTCTGGCGCACCGTAAGTTCGCGTTCGATGT